>JACCZH010000310.1 GCA_013696045.1 Chloroflexia bacterium | reverse complement strand
CCCCTACGGTAGTAGCGTCTTTGCTGTCGGCGCCTACGTCGTCGCGGCTAGCTCGCCACGAATACGAATAGCCTGAGTCAGGGCGATCTCGAGGGCTTCGTCGATGCGTGTGACGAGGCGGATTTCCAGCTGGTCTTTTACGGATTGCGGCAGCTCGGCCAGATCCTTGGCGTTGCGCTTTGGCGCGACGAAAAGGGTGATGCCGCCACGCCGGGCAGCCAGGGCTTTCTCGCGCAGACCACCGATTGGCAAAACCTTGCCGCGCAGAGTAATCTCGCCGGTCATCGCGACATCCTTGCGGATCGGGTTGCCGGTCAGGGCCGAGACGAGCGCGGTTGCGATTGGCAGACCAGCCGAAGGGCCGTCCTTCGGCACCGCTCCGGCCGGGACATGCACATGGATGGTGTGCGTGTCGAAGAAATCCGGCTGGATGCCGAGCTGGTCGGCGTGTGAGCGTGCATAGGAGATGGCCGCGCGCGCCGACTCCTGCATGACGTCGCCCAGTTGGCCGGTCAGCAGCAGGTCGCCCTTGCCCTTCATCAGCGTGACCTCGATCGAGAGCAGATCTCCGCCACCGCCTGTGACGGCCGCGCCCGTTGCGACGCCTACTTCGTCAGTTTCACCGGCCAGACCGTATTCGTAGCGCGGGATGCCGAGCAGCTCGCTAGTTGCGCCGGTATCGACCTGATAGTGATCGCGCTCGTCGTCCTCGGCCATTTTGCGGGCAACCTTGCGACAGATTGATGCGATCTCGCGGTCAAGGTTACGGACACCTGCCTCGTGGGTATATTCACGGATCAGCAGCATGATCGCGTCGTCGGTGAAGGTCAGTTGCTCTTCCTTGAGACCGTGTGCTTCCATGGCCTTCGGGATGAGGAAGTTGCGGGCGATCTCCAGCTTCTCGACTTCGGTATAGCTTGGCACCTCGATGATCTCCATCCGGTCGCGCAGGGCCGGTGGGATGGGATCGAGCATGTTGGCGGTCGTGATAAAGACGACCTGTGACAGGTCGAACGGCACCTCAAGGTAGTGGTCAGAGAAGCTGTTGTTCTGCTCCGGATCGAGCACCTCAAGCAGCGCGGACGACGGGTCGCCACGGAAGGCGTCGGAGCCGACCTTGTCGATCTCGTCCAGCACGATCACTGGATTATTAGTGCCAGCATCGCGAATCGCCTTGATGACCCGGCCGGGCAACGCGCCAACGTAGGTGCGCCGGTGACCACGAATCTCGGCCTCGTCACGCACACCGCCGAGCGACATACGCGAGTAGGAACGGCCGAGTGCGCGGGCGATCGACTTGCCGAGGCTTGTCTTGCCGACGCCGGGAGGGCCTACGAAGCAGATGATCGGCGAGCGCATCTTGTCACCGGCCAGCTTGCGCACGGCCATGAATTCCAGAATACGCTCTTTTACCTTGGTCAGACCGTAGTGGTCTTCGTCAAGGATTTCGGCGGCCCGGATAAGATCGAGCTGGTCCTCGGTCTGAACGGACCAGGGCAGCTCGGTGAGCCAGTCGAGATAGGACTGAATAATGCCGATCTCGGGCGAAAACGGGTGTTGCTGCTCAAGCCGCCCTACCTGAAGCAGGGCCTTGGTCTTGACTGCCTCAGGCATACCGGCGGCTTCAATCTTGTCGCGGAATTCGGTGGCCATGGCCTCGTCGGACGAGATGTCGCCCAGCTCGCGCTGGATCGTGCGCAGTTGCTCGCGCAGCATGATCTCGCGCTGCTGGCGGTCCATGCCGGCCTGGGCTTCGGACTGGATGTGCTGGCGCAGGGCCAGGAACTCCAGCCGCTCTTGCAGGATCGAGCTGATCTTGTGCAGGCGCTGGACCGGGTTCAGGATCTCAAGGATCTCCTGGCGCAACGCAGGGCCAAACTCGGGTGAGAAGGCGATCAGGTCGGCCAGCCAGCCAGGCTCTTCGACGCTGCGCACCATCGTTACCACTTCTTCGGGGACGTTGGGCAACATACCGACGTAGGACTCGACCTGATCGAGCACGTTGGCCATAACGGCTCGCGCTTCCATACCGTCCTCAACCGGGTCCTCGGAGCGGAATGTGCGCGTCAGGGTGAACGGTTCGCGCTGGTCGAAGCTGGAGACGACACCGCGCGCGACGCCCTGAAGAATAACGTGGGCTGGAACGCCTGGCCGGGCGATCTTGTGGCCGATCTCCGCGATAACACCGACGGTGGCAAGCTCGTCGTCGGTGACTGTGACGCCGTAACTGTGCGAGTTGGAGTTGGGCTTGTCTTCAGAGATCTCGGCCAGCGCCTCGGCGGTTTCTTCGTCGTCGTAATCGTCGTCGTCATCCGCCTGATCGCGAACGGCGAGCACCAGCAGCATGCGGTCGTGGGCCATGGCGTATTCGATAGCCTTGGACTCCTCGCCGTCATCAATAGGATAGGGCAGCGACATGTGTGGCAGGAGCAGGGTCTGCGGCACGATCAAGGTTGGAAGCAGAACCGGTGTCAGGCTGTCGACGTCCGGTGTTGAGTGTGGTGGGGTCCGGAGCGTTTCATCCTGAGCGCCAGGCTCTGCCATCGCTTCAACGGATGTGTTGGAAGCGTCTGGGGACGATTGACTCATACGGCTCTGTCCTCTATTTCTGTCGCCGGGAATGTTCCCGAATCGGGTTTGCCGGCTGGGTGTCTTTACAGTATGAATGATTGCCACGAGGCAGTAATGCGTGCCATGAACGCAGTTGGAAAGGCACGACCTCTGATTGTACCAACCTTCGTTGACGTGGGAGCGTAATCGATTGCGCCCGTTCGCATCAACGCAAGCGCAATTAGGGAGAAGAGTGGCCCTTTTCAGTCATCCCTTCGGCTGCGCTCAGAGCAGACTCAGGATGACCACCGTAACAGCGTTCTCTGACGGGCAATTCCTTACGTTGATGCGAATGGGGGCGTAATTGATTGTGCTCGTTCCAGCGGCCGCGGCGTTTGGGCGGGCGCACTAATGCCCAGAGGGCATCCGGCCCCTACGAAAGTTGAGAGTCCGGCACGCCGGCGTCGCCCAGCGTGAGGATGTCGCCACCGAGGAGGCGGTTCATCTGGGTGCTGAACGACAGGGAGCCGGAGAGGACGTTAGCAGGCGCACCGTCGGCGATGAGTTCGCCGCTGGCCAGAGTGAGGACGCGGTTTGCACATAGAATCAGGAACTCGACATCGTGGGTGGCTATGAAAACCAGCTTGCCCTGGGCCGCGTATTCGCGGATGAAACGCGCAAGGATGGCTTTGTCATGGCCGGGCAAGCCGCGGGTCGGCTCGTCGAGCAGCAACACTTGCGGTTCGGCGGCACAGATGGCGGCCAGGGCGGCGCGCTGGCGTTGACCGCCGCTCAGATCGAGCGGATGACGGTCCAGGCACTCCGCAATGCCCAGCCGTTCAGTCATGATCTCGGGATCGATTGTCTTGCCCTGCGACTTCGCGGTGAACGCCAGTTCTTCGCGCAAGGATTCCTGGTGCAGAATGGCGCTTGGGAACTGGGGAACGTAGCCGACGCGGCTGGCAATGTTCTGCACTGGCTGGCTGGCGATACTCTCGCCGTTGAGGAGCACCCTGCCATCACCCGGCCTCAAGAGCCCAATGATCTGCTTCAGCAGAGTTGTCTTGCCCGAACCGTTTCTGCCAACCAGTGCGATGACCTCGCCGGCGTGCGCGTCGAGATTGACGTTGTGCAGGGCGGGTGTGTTTCCGTAGCTGAAGTTGACGTTTTCTATTCGGATGACACGATCTCCGCTAGCGTGCGCCTGGCTTATGTGCGGAACGATATCGGTGAGAGTTCGCAACTGGCGACGAGCATCGCGGACCGTGAGGGGAATGGGATGCCAGCCGTGGAAGCGTCCGAACTGGACCAGCGGTGGGACGTCGTCGAGCGTTGGCAGCATTTCCTGGGTTGCGCCGGAGCGGAGCTCTGTATCCCGGATGCTGACGATGTTCTCAGCAAAAGGCAACACGCGGTCAAGACGGTGCTCGGCGATCACAACAGTCATGCCGAAATCCAGATTTAGCCGCTCTACCGCGGACAGGATATCGTGGGCCGCTAACGGATCGAGCTGGGAGGTGGGCTCGTCCAGGATGAGCATCCGCGGCCGTGAGGCGAGCGACGCGGCCAGCGCCACACGCTGACGTTCGCCTCCGCTGAGCTCCGAAATGGCCCTCTGGCGCAGATGATGGATGCCCATCAGATCGAGCGTTTCTTCCAGGCGAAGGCGCATGGTTTGCCGGTCGTAAGCCAGATTCTCCATGGTGAACACGATCTCGTCTTCGACCGTGCCAGTCACGAACTGGGATTCCGGATCCTGAAAGACGGTTCCCACTGAGGCTGCAAGATCTCGCGGGGCTGTGGAGCGGGTATTGTTGCCGAGGACCGTTGCGTCACCGCCGAACGATCCTCCGTGGAAATGCGGAATGATGCCGTTCAGGCACTGCAGGAGGGTCGTCTTCCCGGCTCCCGATGGTCCCACGACGAGATTGACTGAACCTTCAAGGACATTCCAGTTCAACGTCCTGAGCACATCCTGCTTGGAGGCCGGAAATCGATAGGAGAGCGCAGTGAGCGTTACCGCGCTCATCGCTCGACCACCAGTGCTGGCAGAACGAGGAGCACGATGGCTGCGCCGGCCAGGATCGAAAATTGGGGGGACTCGATAGTTGGAAATGTGTCATAGGTTAGATGGAGGTCCGTTACGGCTCGGCCAAAGAGGAGCACCAGCAACGTTACTGCGGATGTGGCGCTGACAAGCAGCGACCTGGGTGACCATTCAATCGGGCGAAAACGAGTGCGGCGGACATGGCCGTTTGATCCCACCAGCGCCAGGGCCACGGCGAACCCCATGAGCAGGATGCCGGGGGTGTACGACCCGAGACCCAGGGCGATCAGCGCAAGGACGATGCTGAGAGCGGAGCCAATGCTAGCGAGTGGCGCGCGGCGCTCTGGTTGCCTCACGATTGCGCTCGTTCCGAAGCCGCGGGTCTCCAGCGCTTCGCTGAGCAGGAGCGCCCGTTCAAGGCTGGTGGAGAGCAGCGGGACGACGAATGCGCGTGCGTCTCCCAGGCTGCGGAAGTGGTGACCGCGGGCGCGTTGTGCGTCGTAGATGTCGCGGCTGGCGGAAATGGTCTGAGGAACGAACAGAAGCGCGACGCCTGCCGCAACGCCGAAGCGTGACAGCGAACCGGGCAGCAGGCGCACAAGGTCAGCGTGGCGCACCGCTGAGTTGAACGTTGCCGCGCCGAAGAGCACTGACGCGATCGCGATCGCTGAAATGGTTCCATACACCAGCGCGTTGATTGTCAAGGGCCCACCGATGATCGGCCAGCTATCCGGAAGGCGCGCGAATTGTCGATTTCCGGCATGCACGGTGAGCACATTGAAACCGATAGAAAGTGTTGCGACACCGCTGCCGATATAGGCGAACAGTCTCCAGGCGCTGGTCTGGCCGTGCTGTTGAGGCAGGCTAAACAACACCGCCACCGCCACCATCAAAACGAGCACCAGGTAGAGCGGGTTGCGGCTGGTGAGCGGCACGACAACCATGGCCAGGAACCACAACACCCAGGCGACGGCATTGATGCCCCCGCTCATGGCGCCGCCTTCCGCTGGCGAATCACGGCGAAACCGCCGGCAACTGCCACCAGCGCCGCCATGGCCGCGAAGGCCAGGTACGTGTTTGCTGATCCTTCACCGTCGCCGTTGCCTGAAACGAGCGCGGTTCGTGACTCACCTGGCGCGACGACGACGGCGCGAGACTCCGATTCAACCGTGGGTGACGGCTGTTGCTCTGGTATCCCGGTCTGTTCGGGTTCGCTGGTCGGCAGAGGCGGGGCATTGAGCTCCACAATATCTTCAATCGTGATCCCGGGCAGCTTGGATTCCCCGGCGGTCCACGACCAGCCGTCTACATCGCCGTCGGACAGGTGGCGGGACGACGGCCCCAGTGGGTGCTCAGACCAATCGTCGCCGGTCTGAACGTAGTAGTGCCAGTAGAACGACGGGCTGCTGTATGAATGGCAGAAACAGTTGTCACTGGCGCAACCCTCTCCATCAAGTGAACAAACGGCGACACCCATGCCCCCGTACGGCGCCATCACGACGTCGATCTCGCTGCGTTCGAGGAGCTCCGTGCCGGTGATGGACTCTTCCTCGAATTGCACCAGCGCATAGATGATGGTTCCGTCGCCATGGCGCACGACGAGGCCTGCCGTATGCGGCGCCTGCGCGGCGGTCGAGACCGCCGCGCCAAGGACAAGGAGCAGGGCGGCGATCGTGAGAAGCGGCCGCCACCCTTTACTGAAGGTGAGGCTACGGCTGGTCAGCATGGTCGATGTGCTCGGCTCCCAGACGGCCTAGCAGCACCTCGTATGGTGTGCCGGAGAGGTCGGGGTGCCACTCAAAGCGGGCGCGCTCGAAATATTGAACGGTCATGCCGCTCTCGTCGACGAACTCTTCGGTCATCGGGTAACCAAAGATCATCAGACCGCCGTTAGCGGTCCAGAATTCGGCGAATAGCCCACAGGCGTTGTGCTGCGTGATCTCGAAGTAGACACAATCAGCGGCTTGCTCTGCTGGTTGCCGAGCCACGCTGAGCGCGGCATCAACTCCACTCGTGTCCTGCGCGTCAGTTTCCGCCGGGAAGACAGGCAGAGGAACGAGCGCCAGCGCCGGGACGGCCTGTGCGGTCGCGAGCAGTGAATCGTCTGGGAACTCAGCTTGCCAGAAGAACGCGCCGTTCTCATTCTGGAACGTTGTTAGCGCCTCGATCATCCCGGAAGGGTCCTCGCCAGCGGCGACGAATGCCTGAATCGCAACAGCGGTCGAGTTTGCGTCACCGATGAGGTCTGGCGCAGTGCTGGCGTCGTAGGCAATTGCGCCGTTTTCGTCTGCCAGGGTCCGTAGGTATTCAATGCCCTCGCTGATCGCGTCGTCACCGGTCTTCAGTGCGGCCAGCGCCTGGATGACGAGCGCGGTCGTGTTGGAGTCTCCCGTGCCTTCAGTCGTAGCGCCAGTGAAACCCCAGGATCCGTCACTGATCTGCGTGGAGAGGAGGGTGTCGATTGCGGCAGGCTCAATCTCGCTGTCGGTGGCTGCCAGGGCCAGCACGGCGTAGGTGTGATTGGTGAGCCCTTCGCCGTACATACCGGTGTTCGTATTGAAGCCAGTCTCGACGGTCTCGATGAGGTTGGCCCCGCTGCCCGCGCGTGGATCTGCACCACTCGCGATGAATGCAAGCGCTACCTTGCCAGCCAGACCGGGCGTTTCTGCAAGGGACTCCGCACTGGCGGACAGATAGTCGAGCGGGCTTGAGCCAGCCGCCGATGTGACTGTTGCCGGATCAATGCCGGCAGCGGCCAGGGCAAAGACGACGTCTGCCGTGGCGCCGGGATCACTTTCGTCCCCGAACGCAGAGAACGCGCCGTCGGCAAGTTGCTGGTTCCTCAGCCATTCAACTGCAGCGTCGATAGCCCCGGTGCGAGTCTCGTCAGCGCTGGTCGGCGCGACGGCGGTGAAGGCGAAGGCCAGCAGAAGTGCTGCCAGCACGAAAAGTCTGAGTGGCTTGATCGTGTTTCTCGCGATCATTCTGAGATAGTCCTCCCGGTAGCGCCGGCTTGTCGCGGCCGGCAAACAAAAAACCCCGCCTTCGAGCGGGTGACCGGGGAGGGATCGGGGATGATCCTGCCCTGTCACCTTAGCGCGAAGTGACCCGGGAACGACAGTGGCAGGCGACCTGGCTTCGCGATTGCTCGCGTTACAGTTGCGGCACAGCACCGGATTCTCACCGGTTTCCCCTGGGTAATCCCGTCGTTCATTGCGAACGGGCACCCACTGTCGTACACAGATTTAATTATGGTTGGAGTGTGGCACTCGAGCTGTGCGAAGTCAAGCGCTCGCGCGCCTTCCAGTTTCCATGCTCGTAGGAGCCAGACTCCGTGCCGGCCCGGTTTGCCTCATCAAACGTTTCGAGAGACCAAGCCACGGGCCGGCACGGAGTCCGGCCCCTACAAAATACGTCCGCATGGGAGTATGGTTGCAATGGAGGGAGGCCCGTGGGAATAGCCGAAGTCATTGCCCTGATTGTGGTTGCCGCTGGGGCAGGGACGCTCGGTACCATGCTTGGCCTCGGCGGGGGCATCTTCCTGGTTCCGATCCTCTCGCTCGTTTTTGACATTCCTTTACGTTCAGCGATCGCCGCCAGCGCTATCTCGGTCGTTGCTAACTCGGTCTCCGGTTCGCGGATCTATCTTCAGGCGCGTTATACCAACGTGCGGCTGGCCTACGTCTTGCTCGTGCCGACCGCAACCGGCGCGATCGTCGGCGGTGTTCTGGCAACCTCGATGCCGCTGGCGGCGCTCAAGATTGTCTTCGCAACGTTGCTCATTACTATTGCCTACATCATGGTTCGCCGGCGCAACCCGGGGGCGATCCCGGTGGCCAGGAGCCGCGCCCCGGACCCGTTGCGCTTGATAGGCCGCTATGTTGACGGACCGGCAGGCGATGTTGTGACGTATGTCCCCAGGCGGGTGCGCTACGGGTTTCCAATGGCTTCCCTCGGGGGAGTCGCGTCGGGGTTGTTCGGGATCGGCGGCGGCCCGGTGATCGTGCCGGTGATGAATCTACTCATGCGGGTTCCAGTAAAGGCGGCTGCCAGCACGAGCTCATTTATGGTGGGTATGACGGCGTCCGCTTCAGCCTTGATCTACTACAGCCGGGGCCACGTCGATCCGGTCGTGACGGTCATCTCGGTGGCCGGGATTATCGTCGGGGCGCGGGTTGGAGCGCGCCTGGCTTCAAAGCTGCGACAGGATTTGCTGGTGGTTCTCTTCGTGGTTGTGCTGACGGTTCTTGCGTTCTCGATGTACCTCGATGCTTTTGGAGTGCTGTGATGAGCAGCCGCCAGCAGCAGGTGTGGGACCGCGTCCACGAACGCCAGCGACGCACGCTCTATACGTGGATTGTGCGCATTCTGACCGGTGGATTCTGGAGCAGTGTCACGCTGATTGTCGCTGGTGTTCTGGTAGCCCTTGTGGGTGGCAGGCCGCTCGGAGACGAGGTTGCGCCGCTGGTTGACGTCGTTCCCTCAGCGTTGGACCTTAACCCGCAAGGCATTGTAGATCTCGGCATCCTGCTGCTGCTTTTTACTCCGTCGATGTATGTCGTTGTGTCGCTGGTGATTTTTCTCCGGCAGCGCGACCGGATGTTTGTTGTCGTATGCTGTGCACTCTTGGCGATCGTGATGGTGAGTGTGGGGTTGGGGCTTCGGTGACAGAAGGACGAACAGTGGCCGTCGTGTGCGCGATGGATTCGGAAGCGGTGCATCTGCGCGAGCGGCTGGAAAATCCCGAAGAAGATCCTTTGAACGTCTGGCGGCGCACCACCGGCACGATTGGCGGGGTGACGGTTGAGGTGGTTGTCTGCGGTATCGGGTTGATTAACGCCGCCGCAACGACCAGCGCGCTCTGCATCGGCCGCCGTCCGCGCGCGATCTTCAATTACGGCTGCTCTGGAGCGCACCGCGACGACATTGATTGCGGCGATGTGGTGCTGGCCAACCGGGTGGTGCATCACTCGGCGGTTATTGTCCAAACGGACGGCGAAGAAAGGTATCAGGGCTTTCGTTACGATGTGAATGGCGAGACGATGCTCACCGAGGCGATCATGCCTGATCCTGAGCTTTTCGATCTGGCGTCACGCGCGGCGGACAGAACGGTGTTGCCTGCCTGGCCGGGAATCAATCACGAACCGGTTATCCATGTCGGCGCAGTCGGGTCGGCAGACATCTGGACCCAGCACGGCGCGAGGATCAAGACGCTGCACCAGCTACACGGCTCGCTCTGCGAGGAGATGGAAGCCGCCGCTGTCGGGCAGGTCGCGGCCATGTTTGGCGTGCCGTTCCTGGCGGTGAAGGACATCTCCAATAACGAGCTGCACCGCATCACCGATCTGCGCAACGACTGGGGTGCGCTGCACGATGTGAAGGGCGAGCTTGGCCTGAGGGCCTCGCGGGTGGTGGAGACGACCATCGGGATGCTTTCCTGATGGCGCTGGATGCCTTTCTCGAACGCCTGAAGCGCGAAGAGCGCTGGTCGTCGTGCATCACGGACTGGCACACGATCCCGGCCATGGAGGCGGACCTGCGTCCGTTACCTGAGAATCTGGACCCGCGGTTGGTCGCGGCGCTGAAACACCGCGGTGTTGAGCAGCTCTACAGTCATCAGGCAGACGCCTATGAGTCGGCGCGCTCCGGCAACAACACGGTTGTCGTGACGCCGACAGCCTCCGGCAAAACCCTCTGCTACAACCTGCCGGTGCTTGATCGGCTGCTGGCCGAGCCGGATGCGCGGGCGATGTTCCTGTTTCCGACCAAGGCTCTGGCCCAGGATCAGTACGTTGGCCTGCAAGCCCTGATTGAGGCGGCCGATGTCGACCTCAAGACCTATCCGTATGATGGCGACACCCCGGCGGCCGAGCGGCGACTGATTCGTCAGGCCGGGCACATCGTCATCACCAACCCGGACATGCTGCATTCCGGCATCCTGCCGCACCACACCAAGTGGCACGAGCTGTTCGAGAAGCTGCGCTTTGTTGTGATCGACGAGATGCACGGCTACCGGGGTGTGTTCGGCTCGCACGTTGCCAATGTGATCCGGCGCTTGAAACGAATTTGCAAACACTATGGGTCCGAACCGCAGTTCATTCTGGCCTCGGCGACAATCGCGAATCCCGCCGAGCTGGCCGAGAAGCTGATCGAGGCGCCGGTGCAGGTTATCGCCCGGAACGGCGCTCCGCGCGGCGAGCGGCAGTTCATCTTCTACAACCCGCCGGTCGTAAACCGGGCGCTCGGCATCCGGCGCTCGGTGGTCCTTGAAGCAAGCGGGCTGGCCAGCGAGTTGCTGCGAGCGGGAGTGCACACGATCGTGTTTGCCCGTGCCCGGACGACAGCGGAGGTGCTGCTGACCTATTTGCGTGAGTCGCTCCCGAAACGGCTGGGCGCGGCCGAGTCGATTCGCGGCTACCGGGGCGGATATCTGCCACAGCAACGGCGCGATATCGAGGCCGGGCTGCGCGACGGCAGGATCAAGGGCGTCGTCTCGACCAACGCTCTGGAGCTGGGCGTTGATATAGGAGGCCTGGACGCGGCCATCATGACCGGCTATCCGGGCACCGTCGCCAGCACCTGGCAGCAGGCTGGGCGAGCCGGGCGGCGAGAAGGCGTGTCGGTCGCGTTTCTGGTGGCGTCATCCTCGCCCCTGGACCAGTTCATCATCAATCACCCCGAGTATTTCTTCGAGGGCACACCCGAGAGCGGACTTATCAACCCCGACAATCTGCTCGTGCTGGTGGAGCACATCAAGTGTGGCGCGTTCGAGCTGCCATTCAAGACCGGCGACAGCTTCGGCAGTTACCAACCTGCCGACGCGCTGGATTACCTGGCGGAAATCGGCATGCTGCACTTCTCTGACGACACCTGGTACTGGATGGCCGATTCCTATCCGGCCGAGGAGATCAGCCTGCGCACGGCAGCGCGCGAGAACGTCGTCATCATCGACCGCTCCCAGCCGGACCGGCCACGGGTAATTGGTGAAGTGGACACCTTCTCCGCGCCGATGCTGGTACACACCAACGCGATCTACATCCATGATGGGCAGCAGTACCACGTCGAGGAGCTCGACTGGGAGGAGAAGAAAGCCTACATCCACCCTGTCTCGGTCGAGCACTATACCGACGCCAGCCTGGCGGTGCGAGTCGAGGTGATCGAGCAGTTCAGTGAAGGCGAGCCGGGCGATTCACGGCAGCACGGCGAGGTGCTGGTGGCCTCGATTGTCACCCAGTTTAAGAAGATTCGTATGCACACTCACGAGAACCTGGGCTGGGGCAAGGTGCACCTTCCTGAGATGCAGATGCACACGTCGGCCTACTGGACCAGCATCCCGGCGGCCATGACCCAGGGAGTTCCTGACGCGCGGCTACACGGCGCCGTCACCGGGCTGGCCAACGTGCTGGGCAACATCGCGCCGATTTACCTGATGTGCGACCCGCGCGATATTGGCGTCTATGCCCAGGCCAAATCGCCTTTCACCGGCCGGGCAACGGTGTTTATCTATGACAAGGTTCCGGGTGGAGTTGGTTTCAGCGAGCGGCTGTATGACGTGCATGAGCTCTTGCTAAAAGCAGCCCGCGAGCACGTGCGCGACTGCCCCTGCGAGGATGGCTGCCCGTCCTGCGTCGGCGTGGGACCTTCTGACGAGCGCACGCCGTTTGCCAAGGAGACGACCGGCAAGCTGCTGGATATGCTGGCCGTGCTCAACCAGAGTTTAGCCTAGTGCCGTGCTGTGCCGCTCCTGCAGTGCTCAGAACTAGCTCATGATCCCACTCGAGTTTGTTATAGCGGCCGTTGTCGTGTTCGGCGCAATGGTCATCCGTGGCTTCACCGGCTTTGGAGGCGCACTGTTGATGGTGCCGCTGCTGGGGCTCATCTGGGAGATCCGGCTGGTGATCGTTGTCGTGGCGGTGATTCAGACGATCACCGGCTCGATGCTGGCCGTTATGAGCCGGCGTGCGGTGGACCGGGCGACGCTCATTCCCGTGCTCCTCTGGAGCATCATCGGGTTGGCAGGCGGCAGCTTGCTGCTGGCGAACTTGCCGGTCCATTGGATCGCTCGTATCCTCGGCGTCATAACTATTGTCATTGGGGTGGTGAGCCTGTCGAAACGGATCGTCGTTCCGGTGCGTCCGGGACGCTCACGGGGTGTCCTGACCTCGATTGTCGGTCTGGTTGCGGGTGTACTCCACGGCCTCATCGGAACGAGCGGCCCGGTTGTTGTGCCGTATTTTCAACGCGCGCTGCCGGCGCCACAGCAGATGCGCTCGACATTGCTGTCGTATTTTATCGTGCTTGAAGTGTTGAGGATGGGCGGCTATATCCAGCTCGGTGTGGCGTCCATCGAAGCGTTTCAGCGCGGTCTGATTCTCGTGCCGGTTGCAATCGCTGGGTCGCTGGTGGGCAGCCGCCTGCATGTCCAGGTCTCGGACGAGGTGTTCAGAGTGACGGTAGCGGTGCTCTTGATCGTCTCGGGTGCGTTGTTGTTGTCGTAGCCAAATACGCAGTTTTCGGTTGTCAGCATTGATAGGATTGAGTCGATCCGACGCAACCCTGCCAAGCTGTAACGGAATAGGTTCCATCGCCCAGGCGCTGTATTTACCAGACGCAAGGTAGCGTCTTCATTATGAAGATCTGGAAACGCCATGACATCAAATTACCAAGACACCTATGACGCGGATTATCGCGCACTGGAAGAAAAGCAGGTAGAGAAGCCAAAGTCTCCACCTGGGAAGTGGCGCAAGTTCCTGGGGCCGGTGGCCACGATGCTTCTTTTTGCGGCAACAAAGTTGAAATTCATCGTTACGATTCTGAAGAGCATCAAGTTCCTGAGCACCGGCATCACCGCGTTACTGAGCATTGGGGCCTATGCGGTCTGGTTTGGCTGGCAGTTTGGAGTCGGTATCGTGGTGCTGATCTTCATTCACGAAATGGGACACGTCATTGTCTTGCGACGTTATGGAGTGAAAGCTTCTGCGCCGGTCTTTATCCCGTTTCTCGGGGCATTCATCGCCATGAAGCAGTTGCCGAAAGACGCGGTGATGGAGGCGGTTGTCGGCCTGGGTGGCCCGGTTATCGGCTCGCTGGGAGCGTTGGCGGCCTGGATTCTCTATCAAACCTATGACAACCCGATATTCCTGGCGATGACCTATCTGGGCGTGCTGTTGAACCTGTTCAATCTGCTACCGGTCATGCCACTGGACGGCGGACGGGCGGTTGGGGCCATCTCGCGCTGGCTGTGGGTTCTTGGTTATGCGGCCTTGATCGGCCTGATGTTCCTGCGCCCGAGCCCGATTGTGTTTATCATCCTACTGATCGGCGCGCCGGAAGTATGGAACGCGATCCGGAACCGTAAGGGCGCTGACGACTACTACGTGGTCCCGATGAGCAAGCGGCTCGCCGTGGGCGCGGTCTACTTTGGCTTGATCGCGGTGCTCGGCGCGGCGTTGTACGAGCTGGAACCGCTGCTGGTGGCCAACCGGCCGGGATAGACGGCATCGTTCAGCATTTGGTAGGGGCGGCGGCTTGTCCTCGCCCGCTGTTGCCCTGACGACACGTTAGGGG
>JACCZH010000302.1 GCA_013696045.1 Chloroflexia bacterium | reverse complement strand
CCCTTATTGTCGCGATCAAGTTCGCCAGTTTCCCGCACATGTCAACCCTCGATATTGGCTGGTTTACAGGCGCCCTTCGATCGCTTGCGTTCCTTCCCAACGACGAGCGTCGCTGGGCGTGGGGGGTGGTGTTGCTGGCGGCGTACTCATGGTGGCGGGGCAGGGTGCGCGCCGAGCCCAATGTCGACAGCGCGTTTGGCTTGTTGCGCTGGGGTTCGCTGGCACTCTTTCTGAGCATCATTGTGGTGCTGGCGGGCGCTCCGGATGAAGCGCAGATCCGCGACCGGTTGAGCGTTGTGACGGTCGGGTTCTTTGCGGTGGCGCTCTCGGCGGTCGGCATCGCCCGGCTGAAGCTGGAAGGCGTGCGCTCAACGGCTCCATTGGGAGCCCGCTGGCTGGGAACGTTCGTCGTGCCGATCCTGGCCGTTGTCGCCGTGGCCATTCTGGCGGCTGGTATCTTCTCGCGGCAGTTTCTGGACACCGTGCTCTGGATGCTGTCGCCGGTTTTCTGGCTGCTGGGTCTGGTGTTCCAGATCATCGTGCTCATTGTGGCGGTGCTGGCGTTCATCATCCTGACGCCAATTTTCTGGCTCATCGGCGAGCGCGACCCACGGTTACTTGAAACAACACCGGTTCCAACGGAACTGGAGGGCGAGCAGGGTCTGGCGGAGAACGCTGAGAGAGCGTTCCAGATGCCCGACCCGCTGCGCTATCTGATCGCGGCCATTGTGTTGTTCGCGATCTTCTCGCTGTTGACGCGCTACGTCTTCAAGCGTAAGGGCCGATCGAGACCGCCGACCGGTGAAGAACGCGAGTCGGTTCTGGACTGGAACGATCTGCTCAACAATGCAGGAGATCGTCTCAAGAACCTCTTCCGACGTCCCGCCAGTCCCGATCCACTGGCACACTTACGGGGTGACGACGCCTGGCGGCACACGGTGAGGATTCGCGAGGCGTATCTGAAGTTACAAGAGCGTGGCGGCGTTCTTGGCCGCGCGCGCCGTAACAACGAGACAGCCGAGGAGTATCGTCCGCGAGTTGGGTCCGGCTTTGACCCAGCGAGCGGCGCGTCCGCAGCTGTGGACGCTATGACGGAGCGTTATCGCAAGGCGCGCTACAGCGGTCAGCCGGCCAGCGCCGAGGACGCGGACATTGTGGAAGTGAACTGGAAAACCATTGAGAGGACGCCCAGACCGGAGCAATCATGATTGACACCGCTATCACGGCTATTCCGGTCCCGGTGGCACGCGAAGCGCCGGCCGGGATCTACGTGCATGTTCCATTCTGCACCCATATCTGCCCCTATTGTGATTTCAACACCTACAGTGGTCAGGAAGCGTTGATCCCCGCCTATGTGGACGCGCTGATCGCGGAGATGCGTCTGACTCGCAAGCGGGTTGAGCTATCTGGCGACGCACCCACCCTGTTTTTCGGAGGCGGCACGCCTTCGTTGTTGCCCGCGGATCAGATTGGGCGGGTGATTGGGGTAGCTCGTGACCTGTTCGGACTAACCAGTGACGCTGAGATTACGATCGAAGCCAACCCGGAAAGCGTGGACGGCGAGTATCTGTACGCGCTGCGCGCGAACGGAGTAAACCGGCTGTCGCTGGGCATCCAGTCACAGCGCCGCGCCGGGTTGCAAGTGCTGGGACGGGGGCATAAAGCGATTGAGGCAGGCAGCGCGTACCAGGCTGCCCGCAGCGCGGGATTCAACAACATCAGCCTGGATTTTATCTTTGGCTGGCCGGGCCAGACAGCTGAGGATTGGGATGCCGACCTCGAAACGATTCTGGATTGGCAGCCGGAGCATGTCTCGCTCTACTCTTTGATCGTCGAGCCAAGCACCCCGATGGCGTCGGCGGTGCAACGGGGAATCTTGACGGTTGTTGACGATGACACGGTGGCTGATTTCTATGAGCAGGCCGCGGCACGGCTGAGCGGCGCGGGCTGGCAGCATTACGAGATTGCGAACTGGGCGCGGGAACCCGGCCTTCGTTCTCGCCACAACCTGATCTACTGGCAGAATGGGCATTACTTTGGCTTCGGCGCCGGCGCGCACAGTCACCTTGGCACATTGCGCGGCAGTAACGTCCGGCTCACTGGCAGCTATATCGAGGCGATCCAGGCTGGCCGGCGGCCGCTTGCCATGGCCGAGACAATTGACACAGCCACTGAGATGGGTGAGACGATGATGCTCGGTCTGCGCCTGTTGGTGGATGGTGTCTCTGCGGACGATTTCGAGCGCCGGCACGGTGAGTCAATGACGACCCGCTACGCCGCCCAGATGGAGCGCTTTATCGAGATCGGCATGCTGAGCTGGCACGGCGAACGGTTGCGGCTGACTGACAAAGGCATGCTGTTGGCAAATGATATTTGTGGGGAGTTCTTACCGTGAGCCATGAGAACGAGGGACGAGACTACCGGCGGCGCAGTAACCCGGCACTCAACCGGGGACCGAAGCGTGAGCGGCAGCAGGAGGATGAGGAGCTGCTCGCCAGTCCCGCCAAGCAGGTTGATCCCGCCGCGTTTATTCACACCGATCCATGGCGGGTGATGCGCATAACGGGCGAGTTTGTGGCTGGCTTCGAGAGGCTGGCCGAGATCGGTCCGGCGGTGACGATCTTCGGGTCGGCGCGGGTAACGGAAGATGATCCGATGTACGCCAACGCCCGCGAGCTTGCGCACCGGCTGGTGGACGAGGGCTTTGCGGTGATCACAGGCGGCGGGCCGGGCATCATGGAGGCTGGCAATCGTGGCGCGGTGGATGGCGGAGGTATCTCGGTCGGCTGCAACATCGAACTGCCGTTTGAGCAGGGCATGAATGAGTTTGTCGAGATTGCGGTGGATTTCCACTACTTCTTCGTCCGCAAGATGATGTTTGTGAAATATGCTGAGGCTTTCGTCATTTTTCCAGGCGGGTTTGGAACGCTGGACGAGCTGTTCGAAGCGCTGACATTGATCCAGACCGGCAAGATCCACAACTTCCCGATCATTCTGTTTGGAAGCGACTACTGGGCGGGATTACTGGACTGGTTGAAGAAGACGATGCTGCCCGAGGGCAAGATCAGCCGGGACGATCTGAAGCGTTTAATCATCACGGACTCAGCCGAGGAAGCCTGCGAGATGATAAAGATCTGCTACCAGGAAGAGTGCTGGGCGGCGGAGGATCGTTCGGCTGCGGCGAAGTTTGAGTCCGAGGCGGGCTAAAGGGTACCGTTGGCGCCTGGTTTTCTGTCGTTCATTTGCATCGGCGAACCGGTCTACATGGTGGTTCTGGCGAGGTGAGTGGTGTTTTGGCAGAGATCCTTCGTTCCTCAGGATGGCCGGATAATCCGGTGATCCGGCGCAGGCGTCGAATGAGCCGAAACGGGCGCTCAACAGCTGTCCAAATAGATTGGCAAATAGCCAGTGTCCATTGGTGTCACAGTCTTTCTGTCACGAACGACGCCAAGGATTTTTATCATCCTCTCTACCATGGCCGGATTCGCCCCATTTACCGCGCAATCCCAGACAATCGACAGTCCCGAATTTCGAGCCACCTGGGCGCGCGAGGATGCTCCGGTTGCGTCCGGCGCGGCGAGCCGCACCTGGCTGTGGGGTCCCGAGCCATTCACCGCTTCGCTGAACGAACTCTATGGCAACGGACAGGACGAGATCCGGACCGTCCAGTATTTCGACAAGGCCCGGATGGAGATTAATGATCCTGCCGCACAGCGTGACCGGTGGTTTGTCACGACTGGACTGCTGGCGTTGGAGTTGATGACCGGGTTGCGGCAGACCAGTGATAGCGGGTTCGAGCAGCGTGGACCGGCCGGCATCCCGGTCGCCGGTGACTCCGACGATGCCACGGG
>JACCZH010000286.1 GCA_013696045.1 Chloroflexia bacterium | reverse complement strand
GGACCTGAACCGAGCAGTAGCGCGTAATCGCTGTGCTCACCACCAACCCGCCGAACCGCCCGTAGTAAGCGGCGAGATCGGTTCCACCGCCACCCAGGCTAACGCGTGCCGGCGCTCGCGCGATAATCATGTGTACTCTCCTCTCATCAGAGGGAATTACGGCCAGCTCGTCTCATTCAACGGTGTGACGATGACCTCCTGGAGCGAAGTCTCGGCCGGCATCGATAACGCATACACGATCAGATTGGCCACGTTGGCCGGGTCCTGGAGGTTGGCCTCCTCAGGCATCGGGATGCCCTGCTCAACGAAGCGGTCGAAGAAGTGGGTGCGCATCCCGCCGGGGATAATCGTTGTGGTCTTGATGCCGTCTGGCCGGCCCTCGACACCGAGGCCGCGGCTGAAGCCGACCAGACCCCACTTCGAGGCGTGATAGGCGCTGGCGTTTCCCCAGGCGCGGGTTGCGGCGGTCGAGGCGATGTTGATGATGTGGCCACCACCCTGCTCGCGCATGATCGGCAAAGCCGCCTTGGCAAACAGGAACGGCGCACGCAGGTTGATGTCGATCACGTCGTCCCACTGCTGGACCGTCATCTCGTCAATCGAGACGGTATGGTCGATCGCAGCGTTGTTGACGATGAAGTCCAGCCGCTCGAAATGCTCGATAATGCTCTCGACTGTCTCGAAGACAGCCTGCTCGTCGCGCACGTCACACGGCATCGAGACGCTCTCGATATCGAAGTCAATGAGATCGCGGCTCACCCGCGTGACGGCTTCCTCGTTGACGTCGATACAGGCCACCGAGCAACCGGCCTGCGCCAGCGCTCTCGCGGTTGCCTCGCCAAGCCCGCTGCCGGCTCCGGTTACCAAGGCGACCTTGCCTTCTAACGGTGTATGGGTCATATGCTTGTATATCCTTCCTTATGTATCGATCCCTCGGTGTCGTACCTCTTCGGTAGGGGCGGGGTTCTTGATGAGATTCACATCGAATCCACCCCCACAGAGATCGCCGGTTGTGGAGCCACCAGCGGCTGCAACAACTCGCGGTAGAGCGCGGCGGTGCGCTCGGCGACGACCGGCCAGGTAAACTCGCGCTCCACTCGCAGGCGTGCGAGATGACCCATGCGGGTCCGTTCGTCCGGGTTCACCAACAGGTAGTGCAACTTGCCGGCGAGGGCCTCCGGGTCGCATGACGGCACCAAGAAGCCGGTTTCGCCGTCTTGCACCGTGAATGTAATCCCGCCAACAGCCGAGCCGATTATCGGAACACCGCATGCCATAGCCTCGAGCGGCGTCAAGCCATAGGGTTCATACCAGGGTGTTGTGACCGCCACATCTCCGGCGCAGTAGTAGTGCCGCAACTCGTCGGGCTGGCGCCGGCCGGTGAACGTCATCCGGTCCGCGATGCCTAACTCGTGCGCCAGACGTTGCAGCTCGCCGATCTCAGGAGTTGTCACGGGGTCCGGCTCGAGCGTCTCCCCGCCGACCAGTAACAGCTGCACCGGAGCTTCCGTTTGTCCCATCAGAATCGCCGACGCGCGCACGACATTGCGGACATCCTTGCGCGGCAGCATCCGGCCAACGTAGGCAACCACGAAAGCGTCCGGGTCAAGACCCAGCTGTTGGCGGATTTTCAAGCGGTCAGAAGGCTTGAAGCGCGCAACATTCACGCCGGATGGCACCACAACAACCTTGGCGGGGTCGGCCCCATAGTCCTCAACCAGTTCCTGCCGCTCGCTGGGACACTGGGCGATCAACCGGTCAACCGAACGGATCACCTCATGCTCGATCGCGATGCGTCCGGCGGGACTGGTGTCCAGCGATCCCTGGTGGCGCTGCTTGGTCTTGCCGACGGCATGGAAGATCTGAACGACTGGAATATCTAGCTTGTGGCGCAATTGTGCGGCGACCCAGCCAGACATCCAGAAGTTGCCGTGGATCAGGTCATAACGCCGGTCGTCCCTCACAGAGAAGCGCAGGAAAGCGTCCCGGAAGACCGGCATAAAGGGCCAGATGTCATCCTTCAAGACAAATTCCGGCGGGCCGGCCTCCAGGTGCACGATCCGCACGCCAGGCGACCAGGCAATGACATCCGGTGAGGTGGTGTCGTCGCGCCGGACAAAGACATCCACGTCGAACCCAAGCGAGCCGAGATTGCGGCTCACCTCGTCGACGTAGACGTTCTGCCCGCCAGCGTCTTCGCCGCCAAGAACAGCGACCGGGCTGGAGTGCTCGCTCAAGAAGGCAATTCGTGGCCGTCGAGTCATCATCCGACCTCCATTTTGTCACGGGGATAGGCCGCTGCTGGAACATCGAGCGCCGCGGCGAAGGCAGCGTTCCAGTCGTTGATGAAGCGCTCAAGCCCGAAGCGCTCGCTGGCAACTTGACGCGCGTTCACGCCAATCCTTCGCGCTTTATCCGGGTCGGCCAGCAATCCCTGCATCCGCTCGACAAGCTCATCGACGTTGCAGGAGACGTAGCCGGAGACGCCATTCTCGATCACGGTTGGCAGCTCGGTCGTGGCCAGTGCGACGACCGGCATCCCGATCGTCATGGCCTCGATCACCGCTAGCGGCAGGCTGGTGTAACGGATTGGGCTGAAAAGAAAACGGTAGCTGGCCATTACACTGTGCAGATCGCGATATGGAACGTCGCCCAGCCCGCCCAGTTCCTCGGTCTGCATGCCCACCGCATCGAGCGGCACGTGCCGTTGGACATCACGGAACAGGTCGTATCCTGCTATCCGTGGGCGCGCCTGCATGCCGTTAATAACGGTCACGCCGCGTTCAAGCGTCCCACCATATTGAGCTCCCGGGGCGATCGCGACACTGTGCTCGATTACCAGAGTTGGTGTCCGGCGGTTGTCCCACATCAACCTGTTGTAGTGCGTGACGTGCACGAGCAGCATGTTGGGATCGTCAATCGGGTGCTGTGTGTTGACCGCGTCCGGCTTGGGCGTATTGTGTTCCAGGTAGATCACCGGCAAACGCTGCTGGTCGAGACTGAGAATTTCTTCACGGTCCTCGTTGAAGTTCTTTGGCGTCTGATAAATGACCAGGTCGAGATCGAGATCGCGCACCTGCTCAGCTGGCACTTCCTGCACGTAATCAGGCAAGTCGAACGTCCGGCCCCGCCCACCATAGCCCTCGGGACGGCCCGGCTTCACCGGCAGATACCAGTCGTGGTCGATCCGCGACAGTGTGTTCAGGTAACTTCCATGGATGTGCCAGATCAATATCTTCAGACGTCTCATACGACATGTACTCCCGTCAGAAGGCCATCAGCGGCCGCAATGACCTCCGGCGACTCGATCCAGCTCAGACAACGGTGGTCGATCGGGCAGATGCGGTGTGGACAGGGGCTGCACTCAACCTGGCGGCGCACGACCGCGTGCCTGGACGTATCTAGTGGCGCCCAGCGCCGAAAATCAGCCGGACCGAAAATCGTGACGCTCGGCACGCCCAGTGCCGTCGCGATGTGACCCGGACCAGTGTCGTTGGTCACAAACAGATCCAGCTCCGAGAGCACCGCCGCGAGACCGCCAAGCGACGTCTGGCCGGCCAGATTTGTTACCGGAACGTTCACCAGCATCGCGACAGTCTCGGCGATCTCCTCCTCGCCAGGCCCACCGGTCAGGACGAGCTGCGCTCCGTGGCGTGTGACTAGGTCCCTGGCGACGTCCGCAAACCGTTCGGCCGGCCAACGTCGAGACGAAGCGCTTGCCCCGGCGTGAATGCCCACACGTAGAGGACTCTCCAGACCACGCGGAGGCAACAGCCTTCGCGCCTCGGCACGGTCGGCATCATTCAACGGAAACTCCAGACTGGTCCGCAAATCGGTCGCCCCGACCAATTGGGCAAGTCCGAGATTACGCAGAATCTCCGGTCGGTCGTCCGGATAAGGCGCCGCTGGAGATAGCCCGGCGGGACGTTCGCCGGCGAAATAGCCAGCAGTTGTGCGCCCGCCAAGCGCCAGCGCAAATCCATTCATCGTTCGCCCGTTGCCGTGCATCTGGATAACCAGATCGTAGCCATAGGCGCGTTGAGCCTGAATGAAGCCCTCAGTCTGTCGCGGGTCATAGCCCGCTTCGTCAATCCCCGGCCAACCGGGAAATGGCAAGAACTGGTCTATGTATTCTGAGAAACGCCCGGCGAACCACTCGGCCCAGGGTAGGCCGATCAACGTGACCTCGGCTTTCGAGAAGCGCGAGCGCAACGCTCTCAGCGCCGGCACGGCGACCAGCAGATCACCCAGCTG
>JACCZH010000268.1 GCA_013696045.1 Chloroflexia bacterium | reverse complement strand
GGGCTGGGCCGGCAGGTTCGCAAGGGCGAGCATGGCATCCGCATCCTGGTGCCACACAGGCGAGTGATTGAACTTGACGAGGGTGAGGAGACAACCATCGTGCGTGGCTTCGGGGTCGGGACCATGTTCGACGTCAGCCAGACCGACGGCGAGCCACTGCCTGAGCCACCACAGGTGCGGGAGCTCCGCGAGGCGACCGATACAGGCCGCGCGCTCTACCAAGCTCTGGAGCGCTATGTCACTACGCAGGGCATCTCTGTTGTGCGTGCAGAGCTGGCGCGTGGTAATGGCTACTATGCGCCCATGCGCAGACAGATTGCCATTCATAACCGCCTGAGCGGCGATCAGGCCACCAAGACGCTGGCGCATGAGACGGCTCACTTTGTCGCCGATCACCGTGGCGGCATTGCCCGTGAGGACGCTGAGACGGTTGCTGAGAGTGTGGCCTATGTCGTCCTTTCGCACTACGGTATCGACTCAGGTAATTATTCCTTCGCCTATGTAGCCCGCTGGGCCGAAGATCGTCAGGTGCTCAAGCGCAATCTGGACGCGATCCAGCGAGCCGCCCACGTCTTGGTTGACGGCATCGTTGAAACTCGTTTCTCAGTTAATCAGGATGAAGATCGTACATAGGGTGCTGGATTGGCCACTACTGTAGTTGCTGGCTTCTGGAAGATAGGCGGGGCTAGCCAATACGACTGCGGAAGAAGTTACGAGTATTCTCGTCTTCGAAATACACGTAGCAGCCCTTCATGCCCCGCGTGAACAGGACGCGATAGGTGTTCTTTACGAGGTCTACAAACCGCCCTGGCGATCGTTTCACAACAGTGTCATGCGACACACGTGGATCTCCATTCCAGGTTCCGGCCTCCGGGTCGTAGCACAGGTCGCGGCCGAAGATCACGCCAGCGTAATCATATTCAAATCCCTGCGCCGTGTAGATGCAGCCAACCTGCTCGATTCCTCGAGGGTCAGATGCCCAGAAGTCCTCTTTCGGAATGCCTGCCGCAAGGCGCCCGCCGCGGGATTTGGCGTTCCAGGGCATACGCCAATCGCCGACCTCGACATCTGGAACCAGCTCACCGGTGAGCGTTGGATTTGACCACGGCCAGCAGAATCCCGCCGTGAGGCGAGCTGTAGAGCCCTCATCCTGTCGCTGCCGGGTAAATTGCTCAAGTTCCTGCACTGACGCGACGATCCTGAAGTCAAACGCGTCGTCACCGTCCCAGAGAATGTTTGGCGTTCGTCGAATCCCCAGTGTGTTGTCGACCCAGTTGATGAAGCCATCCGAACCATTGCATCGAAACTGCGCTTCCAGTTCGTACTCGACCAGTCTGGCACCGGCTCTGGAAGCAGCGGAGCGAATAAGGGACAAACTCCCGACTTCGCCGGGCCTCACAACCTGCAGGTCATCAATGAAGAATACGGCCACTTTGGCTGCGGCGATCAGCTCGTCAACCTGTGGTGTGTCGGTGCGCTGGTCTCTGCGGGTAAAGCGGTTGCTGCTCGATTCCCGGATCCGATGCGCCTCGTCCATCACCAGTACGTCGATCTCATCGCGCCGCGCTGCGGTGAAGGAGTTGAAGTACTTGAACTGGGTAGCAGCCCGCGATCCAACGATCCTTCGCATATTCTCGGTGAACGCCTTTGATCCTGTCGCGTGCAGCGTGTTGTATCCCTGCCGAGAGAGTTCTCCAACCAGGTTCAGCGCGACGACGCTTTTGCCGGTGCCCGGGCCACCGTGCACGAGAATGACGGCCTTCTGCTTCGCGTGGAAGCCGCTACGAGCCTCAGCGAGCACCGAGTTGAATACGACGAGCTGTTCGTCGAGCAACACGTACTCACGTTGCCCTCGAATCATTGCGCTCGTGTGGTCAAGCAACTTCTTGCTTGCCCGATACTTGCTCTCGAGTACGGTCGACATGACCTCCAGCCCTGCCCCTGACTGGAGACGGGAGTGCAAGTAGGTCGCGAGGTTTGTGGTTTGATCCCCGGTAAACAGAGGGTAGCTTGCTAGCAGGTTGCTGTATTTTGGCGCGAATAGCACGTCTGTCGGATCGTACTGAACGTTGTGCAGGTAGGAGCACGATGAAAGAGCAACGTTGCCCTCGCTAAAGGCCGTGAGGTAGTCTCCGAGGTACTCTTGATACTGGCCCACCTGCCTAGACGGATGCAGCACGTCACGCAACCGACCAGCGACGAATGTAGTCACACAATCATCAACGTGACTGTCAGCGGCTTCCTGCCATTGCTTCAGTTCGACAACGACGGCATTGGCGTGGGATGCGGCATCTTTGCCCGTAACCATGCAGTCCAGGCGCTTTGAGGACAGCGGTAGTTGTAACTCGAGGATGATGCCGTGATCAGTCAGATTGGCATATTGAAGAACGTTACAGACTGCCCGCAGGCTGTTCTGCCACGATCGGATTTCGCTCTGGGCAGGTTGGTAGAGAAAGTGATTGAAGAAGGCCTGGCGTAGCTTTTCGGCAATCCGATTCTGAACAGCGTCTTCGATAAACTGCACTGAACTGCCAGCATAGAGTTGCATCGCTCCACCTGCCCGCGAGTGTTTCTCTCAAGCTCAATGTGTGCGAGAGACTTGTCTTTCACCAATGTGAACATGATAACCCAGATTACGCTAAAGAGCACCGATGCAGAAGTCGGGGCGCGTGGGTCACAGCGTCAGTCAAGCATCGCATGATTGGTGCTGGTGGGGCTCACTCCTGATCCCTGGGACCTGCTGAGTGAAGCTGCTGGGCGGTCTTGTACTCCGCCTTGAGGTCGAACCCACTATCGAGATCCGGTGCGATCTGCTTAAAGCCGACATACATGAGCGCCATCAGGTGCAATCCCGTGTAGCTGCCCGGAAGCGACCGCAGCGCGTAGGTCACATCTGGATCGTTCACTTCAATCCCTCGACGGCCGAGCATGGCGATTTCGAATGCTACCGCCTGCACCTCGCTCTGGCTCATGTGCTCGAACTTCTCCAGCGCACCAAGACAATACATCACCCCATCCGGGCGGAGGGCACCTCCAGCCTGGCGAAAGTTCGATTGGGCAATTCGGCTCCGGGCTTGTCGCGCCATCTCGGAAATCTGTGAATCGGGATCGATGCGGATCGCGCGCTCGTAGGCTTTGTCAGCTTCATCTAGACGATCGGTATTGCCTGATTTGGCCAGTACCTCCGCCAGTCCGAATACACTCGGTTGATCCTCTGGCAGCAACTGGCAGGCTTTACGAAAGGCTGGCTCCGCCTCGTTCCATTCACCTAGGGTGCCGAGCACAGCTCCGAGATTACGATAGGCATATCCGTTCGATTGATCAATCTTCACCGCCTGCTCGAGGCGTCTGCGTGCCGCTTCAGGATCGCCAGAACGCTGGAGTGCAACTCCAAGCGCAGTCAGCGCATTTGAATGATCTGGCTGGATGTGGATGGCCTTCAGAAGATACATCTTTGCCTCATCGAGCCGGCCAAGGTCACTGAAAGCCATCCCGAGGTTGTAGAGCGCGTCTACGTTGTCCGGCTCAACCGCAATCAGTGCCTCAAGAAACGGAACCGCTTTGACGAGCTCACCAGTCTGAAGCAGCGAGATCGCACGCTCCATGAGGGTTTCGGTCGGTCTGTCGGGTTCCCAGCTAACCTCGATGGTATCGTCGCTAAAGGAGACGTCAACCTCACCATCCAGAGGCGCAAACTGGTTTCGATAAAATGCCGTGACCGCCTGTTCGAAGGCGTGTGTGTCGGTCTCCCGACTGTCCGGTGGCAAGAGCTCGCTATCGAAGTCGGTCCTGCCAATGCGGAATTTCAGCGGTTCTTCTCGTGTCACTACAACTATCCTTGGCTTTCGAGAGACTGTCGAATAGCGTCAATCTTGTTGTCAACGTTGTTTCGACTTCGGATTCGAGCTAATTGTTCTGCGTCCAGAGACCCTTGACGATAGTCTGTAAACAGTCTTGAGAACTCGTCATAAAGGGCCTTGCCTTGCTCAGTCGAAAGCGGGGTCACCAGCGGAGTCTGAAACATTGCTTCAGCGCCGATGACGGTGCCACCGTCACGACCGACGACCATCTTGATTTCATCGCGGGGTACGCCAGCGAGTTCCAATGCGATGACATTGGCGAGCACGGATTCACTAACCTGTGTGACCAGCTCATCAAACGTGACCGGGTTGCCTGACTGATCGGTATAGCCACTCATGATTGCATCCTTGTCCATGTGTACCAACCGCTCAACTCGAGTTCAGCAGCCCATGAATCGATTAGCTCACGATCATGATCGGGCGCGTCCG
>JACCZH010000261.1 GCA_013696045.1 Chloroflexia bacterium | reverse complement strand
GTATTGATGGACAATGAACCAGCGGCCATTCGTCTGACGGTGGACGAGATTGGACACGATCAGGACAATCATGTACTCGCAAGGCTCGTTTCCGACACAGGCCAACAGCTGACCGTTCCGCTGGAACTCTTACCTGAAGGTGCCCGCGTCGGTGACGTCCTTGCGGTCGGGTTTTCGCTTGATCCGGACGAGCGCGAGCTGCGCCGCAGGAAGATCTCTGACCTTCAGCGACGTCTCTTTGGATCGGGCTAGCATCCACCCGCCGGACTGGTCTATCCTCTTACCTGGAACATCACGTGTCATACCATCGGAGCGAGTGCGTGAGCCGTCAACCCATTCGGAAGCTACAAGGTATCGCCATTGTTGGACTGTCATCCGCTATTCTGCTAGCTGGATGTTCGAATCCGCTGTCCGGTTCCAACGACCCGGCTCCAGAAACCGCCAACGCTGAGGCGACCGCCACAACCGCGCCTCCAATGCCGATCATCACCCCCACGCCGGTCGACCCGGCTGCGGTTGAGGCAGCGGCAAATCAGACGCCTGGATCGGACGAACGTCCCGACACCTACGTCGTTGCAGAGAACGACACGCTCTACGGGATCGCGGCCAGGTTCGAGGTCGATATTGCCCGTCTGGTCCAGGAAAACAGTCTCGACAATCCCAACGACATCTATGTTGGCCAGGAATTGACTATTCCACCACTCGAATAGCCCAAAGGTCGCGTTGACACTCTCCGACACGCTTGATAGACTCTCTCCAAGTTAAAGTTCTTTCGCGTAGTTCCAATCAGGGCGAAGGAGGTGATGCCAAGTAATGAGTAGTCATGGTACGGGCATCGCCGACGAGGTAGCTAGCTAAGCTGGTCACCTCGCGGTGATGACCGAGAAACCCTGGAACCGGCCCCCTCGTGGGGCCGGTTCTTTTTGTCCTCAGACGCATCTCAAAGAGCGCAAAAAACCCTTCTCCCTACGAGAGAAGGGTTTGGGGCAAGGGCATTTAGTCCGCGATCGAAACCTCAGTCTCGACGCCAACACTGCGGCCGATTGCCTTGGCGACCGATTGCAGTTGCGGAATCAGCGCCGCGAAGTTCTCGAACGTCAGCGACTGCGCTCCGTCAGACTTGGCGTGGTCAGGATTTGGGTGCACTTCGATCATCAGGCCGTCAGCCCCACTCGCAACAGCGGCCAGAGACATGC
This sequence comes from Chloroflexia bacterium, assembly GCA_013696045.1. Classification (GTDB taxonomy): domain Bacteria; phylum Chloroflexota; class Chloroflexia; order Thermomicrobiales; family CFX8; genus JACCZH01. The sequence continues at coordinate 2,815 of JACCZH010000261.1, read as the reverse complement.
TCGGCACGAGGTACCACTTGCCGGTGCCGTGGCTCGGATCGGCGAACACTGGCAGGTGGCTGAGTCGCTTCACAACCGGGATGGCCGAAATATCGAAGGTGTTGCGGGTAGCAATCTCAAACGTCCGAATACCGCGCTCGCACATGATGACATTCGGGTTGCCCTGAGCCATGACATATTCGGCCGCCGACAGCCACTCCTCAATCTGCACACTCATGCCACGCTTCAGCATGACCGGGACTCCGGACTTGCCGGCTTCTTCCAGCAGCAAGTAATTCTGGCAGTTGCGCGCGCCAATTTGAAGGATGTCTGCATACTCCGCCACCGTCTCGACATCAGAGGGCGTTAACACTTCCGTGATGATTGGCAAGCCGGTCTCCGCGCGAACCGAGTCGAGAATCTTAAGTCCATCGAGACCAAGGCCACGAAACTCGTACGGCGAGGTGCGCGGCTTAAACGCGCCACCGCGCAGGATATTGCCGCCCGCGGCCTTGACCGCCTTGGCAGTCTCGAGTGTCTGTTCCTCAGTTTCAACCGAACATGGTCCACCGATAATCACGACGGCGTCGCCGCCGACCGTAACATCGCGCACCTTGAACACCGTTGGATCGGGATGATATTCGCGGCTGGCGAGCTTGTAGCGCTTCGTCACCCGCAGCACGTTCTCAACCCCGCCACACGTCTCCAGCGACGACTGTAGCTCCGGCGGAATCGGCACACCAACCACGCCGACAATGGCTGTGTTTTCCCCTATCGAGAGGTGGGTACGCAGCCCCTCCTCCTCAATGCGAGCGATAACGTCGTCCAACTCTTGACGGTCGTAGCCGGTCTTCATTATGATAATCACTGAATATCTCTCTCCCAGGTACCTTATGTTGCGTGATCGGAAATCAGTCAGCCGCGCCAACCGGCTCGACCGCCCACTCTGGACGCAGCTCGGTGGCCCTCTTCAAATATACGTGCCGGATCTCGGATGGCGTCTTGGCCGTATTCACGTGCACGAGCACGCGCACTACCATGTCGAGCGCGCCGGGTACGCTCATCTCATGGGCGCACATGAGCGGGATCTGCTCCAGGCCCAGCTCGCGCGCCGCCACGGCGGGAAACGTCGCGTTCAGGTCAGTCGTCGTCGTGAAAAACAAACTCACGAGATCATCCGGCTCGACGCTGTTTAACGCAATAAGCGTCCGAAGCATCTCAGTGGTTGCTTCGTGAATGTCCTCGGCCGTGTTTGAGTCCGCAGTCGTCGCGCCGCGAATTGCCCGGCATGTCATCGGCTCTCGTATACCTCTCAAAGGGCACTCATGGCCCATCGGCTTCAACCGCCGCGAAGAGACCGGACAAAATCCCGTGCCTCCTCCAACAAGTCATCAGGCGACGCACGCTCCAGACGGTCCAGCAGCGCGCTTCCGATGATGACGCCACCGGCCAGCTTCTCTGCCTCGAGCACATGGGCCCGAGTTGAGATGCCAAAGCCGATGGCTAAGGGTAGATCGGCGTGCCGCCGCACCCGCGCGACGTAGTCGGCGAGCCCAGCCTGGAATGCTGTTCGAGCTCCGGTGATGCCGGTAGCGGCAACGAGGTAGATAAAGCCGTTGGCGCGTTGCAACACAGCTTCCACGCGCTCAGGCGTGCTCGTTGGGGCCAGGAGGTAGATAAGATGCACATTGTGCTTGACGCACGCTTCAAGGAGCGGATCGCTTTCCTCTGGTGGCAGGTCCGGGACAATCAGCCCATCCACCCCAACCTCGGCGCATCTCGCGACATACGCCTCCAACCCAAACGCATAAACCGGATTGTAGTATCCCATGAAAACCAGGGGAGTATCAACACCCTGCTCCCGCAACGCGCGCACCGATTCAAATGCATGGTTTGGAGTGACTCCATTTTCGAGTGCTTTCTGGCTCGCTCGTTGAACGGTTGGGCCGTCGGCAATGGGGTCACTAAAAGGAATACCGACTTCGATTAGGTCTGCTCCACCTTCGATCAGAGCCTTGAGCAGATCCTCGGTGTCGTCTAATCGAGGCCAGCCCGCCGTCACAAACGGCATCATTGCTGCCCGGCCCTCGCTCTTCACCTTTTCGAATACGCGGGTAATTCGTGTGTTGGTGATCTTCGCAGCCGTCATCGATGTCACAGCGTCACCCCCAGTGCATTCGCAACCGTGTGCATATCTTTGTCACCACGTCCCGAGAGATTGACGATGACCTTCTCGATGTCTGGATTCTCGCCAATAAACTTGCCGGCAAGATGGATAGCGTGGGCCGACTCCAGCGCCGGAATAATCCCCTCTGTTCGTGAGAGAAGCTGCACCGCGGCCAGCGCCTCGTCGTCGGTTACTCCTTCGAACCGCGCTCTACCGGTGTCTTTCAGATACGCCAGCTCTGGCCCGACCCCTGGATAGTCCAACCCAGCCGAGATCGAATGCGCCTCCATGATCTGGCCGAACTCATCCTGGAGCACGTAGGACTTGGAGCCGTGGAGCACCCCGACCGTGCCCGCACTCAGGCTCATCGCGTGTTTGCCGGACGCCAGACCGTGTCCAGCTGCCTCCGCGCCCACAAGCTGAACGCCCTGATCCGGGACGAACTCGTGGAAGATACCCATCGCGTTGGATCCACCCCCAACACACGCGATGACTGCATCCGGAAGAGTGCCGGTCCTATCCACAAACTGCTGCCGCGCCTCTCGGCCAATGACCGACTGAAAGTCGCGCACCAGCATCGGGTACGGGTGCATCCCCGCTACCGAACCGATGAGATAGTAGGTGGTCTCGACGTTCGTCACCCAATCACGGATGGCCTCATTCATCGCG
>JACCZH010000253.1 GCA_013696045.1 Chloroflexia bacterium | reverse complement strand
GCCTGCTCTCTCCATCGCCCTGCGCGCGGATCTCATACGACCGGCCAGTTGGGACGTATGCATAGCCGTGTGGCTCGAGCTGGTGGGACTGTCCATCAATGTTGAGCGATACGGAGCCGCTCAACAGATAGAAGACGTGCTCAAGCCCGTCGTTCCTTGTGCTGGTTGTGCCGCCTCCAGGCTCCATTTCGAGCACCATCTGAGCGAATCGCGCGCCCATCTGCGGCGCCGTCTGAATCCGCACCGTCGTCCGTTCAAAACCGGGCAGGGCACTCGCCAGAATCCCTTCCGGGGGCATGACCGCATACTGCTGTGTGACGACTGCTCGGCTGCGGGCGAATATACCTGGTGGTTGGGCCATAGTTCCCGGCTCCTCATCTCCCAAAACGCGTCGCGCCGCCTTGACTCCTGGAAAGCGAGTCTAGCATCCCCGATGCCGTATTCAGCTGTTTCCGGCATGTGTGGAGCGGCGTGACAAGCCCGGCTGTGAATGTGTAAACTACTTGACGCAGCGAGCGTTCCCCTCGAACGTTTCACATGCCCTTGTAGCTCAGTAGGCAGAGCACATTCTTGGTAAGAATGAGGTCTCGGGTTCGAATCCCGACAAGGGCTCCCTCTACTTGGAGAGTTGAAGTTTCGTTCCCCGCCCGGATGTCACCGTGGCGACAAGCCCCATATCCAGATCATGAATGCCGCGTGCACCGCCGTGCTGATCAGCAGAATGACGAGGAAGCTGGTGTGCCGTGTCTTGTGCCGGAACACGGACCGGCCGGCCCAGCCGCCGGCGAACCCACCGGCCAGCGCCAGACCGTGCAAGACAACCTCTGGGACCCGGCCCCCTCCAGACATCGCGCGTCGCTTGTCGAAACCATAGATCAGGAATAGCACCAGGCTTAACCCGATAACCAGGGCGGGATAGAGCGGGATATCGAGAAAAAACACAACGATGGCCGCGACGATTGCCGACGAGACCGCGCCAAACACCCCCCAGCGCATGTGCACTGATCGCCGTTGTCGTTTGCGCCTCTGCTTCATCAATTCCTGCCATTTCAGTGATTATGTAACACTCCCGTCCAGGAGCCCTCAGTACAGCCGTGTTTCCGCTCCCAGACGATGTACCATCCTGCTACAATGATGCCCTCTCTCACCCATACCGAAACCTACCTATCCACTAACGTTCAATGCGTGACGACAGAGTACACACCCGTCATTAGTCCTCCTCACTCGCGCCGTTAACGGCCAATCCTCGCCACAGATATACGGAAGGACGATCGACAACCTAATTCTTGTCACAACATAGAGGGCTTTGCGTTCATGCTTGTAGAGAGGTCACGGCATGATCGACGACGAGCTATTGCGACGCGCACAACGGGGCGATCGTGATGCGCTGGAAGAAATTTGTCGCCTTGAATGGCGTCCGATTTACGGCGTGCTCTACCATGCGGTGCAGAATCGAACCGAGGCTCAGGACTTGACACAGGAGGTCTTTCTGCGCGCCCTACAGTCACTCGATCGTTATCAGATAACCACCTCCCCGTTCCACACCTACCTTGTCACGATCGCGCGCAATCTGGTTCGCGATCGTTGGCGCCGCAAAGCTCATCCATCGGTCGAGCTCGACAGCGTCTGGGAACTACCCGCGCTGGCCCCTGGACCCGAGCAAAGTGTTTTGACTGACCTCAGTAACGAGGAAATTACCAGCGCGTTGCAAACGCTTCCGGACGAGTACCAGACCGTCATCCAGTTGCGAATCATTGAAGCCCGATCATCCAGGGAGGTCGCCGACCTGATGGGACGACACGCTGACGGTGTCCGCCAACTTCAACGCAGGGCGCTTATCGCATTGCGCGCCGCGCTGCGTGAGGAGTCGCTGGCATGAACGACAGAGACTTCACGCGACTCGACGAGAGCATCGACCAGGCAATCGACGATCTTAACGCCGAGCATGCGCCCGGGCCTCCTGGGCACAACGATCAAGAGCTCGAAGAACTGCTGGACACGGTCAGAATCCTGCGCCGGTTGCGTGAACCGGCCTTGCCGGACGACGCATTTGCCGACACCCTGGCTGGGAACCTCGAACATCAACTGGTGCTCACCGAGCCGTCAGTTGACCTGATCACGAGTAACGGACGCGGCACACTGATAGGCACATCAATCCTGGTGAGACCGCGCCGGCTTGCGACGCTGCGCCTGATAGCCGCAGCTATGATCCGGACCATCGGGGTTGGCATGCTGGCCGGGATGTTCGCCGGGATCGTCGCCGGTGGTATCGGCGGCCGGATTGTCATGCGCATAAGCGCGATGATGTACCTTCGAGAGAACCCCAACGCTAGCGCTATCACCGAGAGCAGTGGGCGGCAGGTCGGCACGTTTACCCTGGGTGGCTCTGTCGAGTTACTCATTCAAGGGGCGTTCATGGGACTCGCTGGAGGTCTCGCGTACATCGTGGTGAAACGCTGGTTACCCGGGTCCTCCAGGATTCGTGGGATCACCTTCGGCCTGCTCCTGCTGGTTATCCTTGGCACAATGGTTATCGACAGCGACAACAATGACTTCCAACGCTTCGGACCGCCCGCCCTTAACTTGGTTATGTTTGCGTCAATTTTCATTCTGTTCGGTGCCCTGGTCGCACCGGCAGCCAATCGCATTGAGAACTGGCTCACATTAACCGACGCTCAGCGGCGCTCCGGCGAGCGCGGAATCCCCCGAAAGTTCGCGCGGCTCATGACGAACCTGACGGTCTATGGGTCTGGCGCGCTCGGACTGCTCCTCATG
>JACCZH010000242.1 GCA_013696045.1 Chloroflexia bacterium | reverse complement strand
GGCGATGACTATCCCGAGCAGATTCCCGGCAAGCCAACCACCTACCTGGGCTGGACCGGCATCAGCTACCCCTTCAATCTCACCGGTCAACCGGCGGCGTCCATTCCTTGCGGCTTTGCCAGCGACGGTCTACCGGTCGGGCTTCAGATTGTTGGCCGGTGGAGGGATGACCTTACCGTGCTAAAGGCCGCAGCGGCGTTCGAGGAGATTGCGCCATGGCAGGGGACACGTCCGGGGTGAGGACCTTACTCTACATTCCTATGTCGTACCTATGTTGTACGAAAAATACTCCGACAAGTCCGGCTTGAACCCTACCGGCAAATAGTCACCGTTGCTATCGTCTACCTCATAGTCGCCATAGTTGCCTTGGGAAATTGCCGCGACACCTTTCAGAAGGGCGTCGACATCTTCAGTGGTGTTGTAGAGACCGAAGGAGACACGCACCATGCCTGGCAGGTTGTGCGGATCCCCGGCCAGCATGCGGTGACGGACGTCGGCTACGTCTTCCGGGGTGAGGCCGAGGAGGTGTTCGAGGTAGGGCTGGGCGCAGAAACGTCCTCCGCGCACGCCGATGGCGTGTTCGGCGCTGAGGATCGCGCCGACCTTGGCGAAGGGCACGCCGGCGATGTTGAAGGTGATGACACCCAGCTTGTCCTGACCAACAGGCAGATCCTTCGGGCCGTAGACCGTCACGGCGTTGATCGAGTTAAACCCGCGCAATGTCTGCTCAGTCAGGTTGCGCTCGTGCTCGACAATCTTGTCAAAGCCGATGTGCATCAGTGCCGCTGCTGCGGCGCCGAAGGCGACTGTACCAATCACATTAGGACTGCCGGCCTCGTCGCGGTCGGGAGTGTCGCTCCAGGTTTCGCCTTCGAGTGAGACGTGCGAGACGCTGCCGCCGCCTCTGAGTAACGGCGCATCTTCGCGGAAGGCGTCCTTGCGCGCGACAAGCGTCCCGGCGCCCAGCGGCGCATACATCTTATGGCCGGAGATCGTCAGGAAGTCAATGCTCTCGTCTCCGCCAGTTGGCCCCATTTCGATCTTACGGTGTGGGGCCAGTTGGGCCGCGTCGACGGCGAAGAGTGCTCCGTGGCAATGGACAAGCCGGGCGAGCTCCTGCAGCGGCGGAATGACTCCGGTGACATTTGACGCGCCGCTTAGCGCGACCAGCCGCACCTTGTCGCCATGCTCGCTCAGCTTCTGCTCCAGTTCGGAGAAATTGATGCGGCCATCGTCGTCCGCGCCGATGTGGACGACCTTCGCGCGTGCTCGCCAGGGGAGCAGGTCGGAGTGGTGCTCCATGACGGTAGTGATTACGACATCATCCGGCTCCAGGCCAAGCCGGTGCGCCAGGATGTTCAGTGCCTCGGTCGTGTTGCGGCACAGAATGGCAACCGTTCCTTTGTCTTCCACGCCCACAAAGCGCTCGATAACCCGGCGCGCTTCCTCATAGGCGTGTGTCGAGAGCTGGCTCTTGAAACCCGAGCCGCGATGGACGCTGGAGTACCAGCGCATGGCGTCGTTGACCACATCGGCCACACACGACAGCATCGGAGTTGACGCCCCGTTGTCCAGAAAACGGTAGCGCAGGACGCCGCCGGAACGGACGGGGACACGCATGTCAGCTCCGATGACGGCGTTGGCGAGGTTATCGATTCCTGGCGCGGTGATTGAGTAGGACGTGGTCGTCATACGTGCTCCTTTGCTTACGTCTTCGGCCAACGGGCGGAGAGTGGCTCGCGCTCCAGGAAGGCGAGAATCAGGTCGGCACAGGCCACGAGCTCCGGTTCGGTCACCATCTCGTTCGGAGAATGGGTGTAGCGCGTCGGCATCGTCAATAGTACCGTCTCGACTCCGCGGCGAATGAGCTCGGCCCCATCGCTGCCATAGTTCTGGTAGACGGCCTGCTGTACGTCAATGCCGGCGCCTCTTGCCGTTTCAACCAGGGCCATTGTCATTCTTTGTGAGTAGTTTACCGATGAATCCTGATGGACGACGATCGGACCCTTGCGTAGCTCGGATGGGTGGTTAGCCTTGTTCGTGCCAGGTACATCGCCACAGAGACCGACATCCAGTGCAATGCCATATTCAAACGGGTGCGACTCCACGACGCTGGCAGCACCTATCAGCCCGTTCTCTTCCTGAATCGTCGAGCCAATCCAGAACTGGTAGTGTAACGCTGAGGTGTCGGCTCGCTCGGCAACCGAGGTTGCGATTGCGAGCGCCGCGCGATTGTCCAGCGCCTTGCCAACGATAGTGTCTCCCAGACGACGGGTTGGAGGGTTAACGACCAGGCGTGTGCCGGGATGAATGCCGAGCTTTTCAACGTCCTCTCGGTTCGAGTAACCAATGTCCACAAACCAGTCATTCCACTGGAAATGGTCCGGGCCCGTGCCGCCACCGATAACGTGCCCACTGGCATAAACCAGCTGGCCGTCAACATCGCCGTGGTCTGCCATAACCAGCACCACGCTGTTTACCGGGTTGTACCAGTGGGCGGGACGGTTGCTGGTGATGCGCGAGGTTGGCCAAATGTGGAGCAGACCGTTGTCGGTAATCGATTTGACGATCAATCCGAGCTCATCCCCGTGCGCCAGAAGGATGATGCTTGGACCTTCGCCCCCGACGCGCGCCACGACGTTGCCAACCCGTGTGATCTCGACATGCTCCGAGAAGCCTGACCAGTGCGCCGCGCACCACTCATGGACACGGTCTTCCTGCCCGGTTGGCCCGGGAATCTCGGTGAGCGTCTTCACTAGATCGAACATCGGCGTCGGCTCTGCCATTATTGCGTCCTTCCCATCTACATGTTGCTCAGTCCGGGCAGTGTAACCTAGGCAGGAGGAAATTCGGGCGGTAAACGAGGACGGCGTGATGCAGGTCTGGCTAGTCGGGGACCCAAACGGACAACTTGCTGTGCGGCTGACTCGCCACCTGTCGGTTGAGGTCCGGACCGGCTTGCCGGAAGAGGCAGGTGAGCACGTTGTCATTGTGTCCGGCCAGCCGGCTTCTGACGAGGCGCTGGCACTCGCGCGGACCATCGTCCTGATCGAACCAGAGCTGGCCGAGCAGGATCGTGTGACGCGTCTGCTAGCAGGGCAGAGCCAGCCGCGGTTGGAGATCGTCAGCAACATCGCCTCGGGCATCCGTGCCGAGCGCAGCTGGTCGCTATTGTTGTCACTGGCCACGAGGATTCCAGCGGCGATCAAGGCGCTGGCCACTGAGTCTAGCCCGCGTTCGGATCTCGTGACCGGTAGTGCTCAGGGTGGGAGCTGGCTCGACCTCGAACGTCCGGTGTCCCTGTTTGGCCACACAATCGGCTTCGTTGGGTTCACTCCGGTGGGCTGGAAAATGGCTGAGTTTGCAGCGCAATTCAGGATACGGACCGTCTATTGGCCAGAGCCGGAGGCGCGTGCCACGCAGTTTGAGAGCGAGGGCGCTGCGCTGCGCTCGGGTGCGACGAAGGTTGACTTTGATGACCTGCTGGCCATGTCGGACATCATCGTTCTTGATGTCTGTTATTCAAACCGGACCACGCGCCTGATCGATTCGCCTGAGCTGGCGCTGATGCGCCCGGACGCTTTGTTGGTCAACACTGCTCATGGCCGGGCTATTGACGAGGGTGCGTTGCTCCAGGCACTGCGGGATAGGCGGCTCGGTGGAGCGGCTCTCGACCGCTTCAACTACGAGCCACTGCCGGACGACTCGCCGTTGCGCGGCTTCGAACGGGTGCTGTTAACTCCTGGCATTGCCGTGCCGACGGACACTGAGGTGCTGGATCGCACGGCCGTCGAAGTGGCGAGTATCCTGAGCTTGCCGGACGCATCTTCGTTTGCCCCCAGGCGGGTACGGCATGTGCGACGGCGTCGCGCAACTCCCTGATTACCGCCGAGAACACTCCATGCCGGTGTCTGACAGGTTACGATTAATCGAGAGAGATGCCAGCACAGCGGCGTACGGGCGCTCAACTCTCCCTGAGTCTGGGTTGACGCCGCCGTGTCACGCGATGGAGAACATGCATTTATGGAAGCGTCGATTCGGTTAGGGTCCATTCGCGGTATTCCGGTGGGAATCCACTACAGCTGGTTTGTCGTCTTCTTCGCGTTGTCAGGCATCCTGGCGCTTGGTCAGTATCCAACTAACTACCCTGAATGGTCGGACGCTGAGTACTGGGTTGTCGCGGTGGCCTCGGTGCTGTTGCTCTTCTTCTCGGTGTTACTCCACGAGTTCGGTCACGCGGTGACGGCGCAGAAACTCGGCATTCCGGTGATTAGCATCACGCTCTTCATCTTCGGTGGAGTGGCGGCGATATCACAGGACGCCGAATCCCCTGGCGACGAGTTCAAGATCGCCATTGCCGGACCTATTGTTAGCGTCCTGACCGGTCTCACATTCGCTGCGATCTTCATCGCGCTTGGTGACATCAACGAGCAGGCGTCGGCACTGGTCGGCTATCTGGCGCTGATTAACATTGTGCTGGCCGTCTTCAACATGTTGCCGGGGTTTCCGCTCGACGGCGGGCGGGTGCTGCGCTCGATCATCTGGAAGGTGACCGGTAGCGTTCGCCGGTCGACCCGCATTGTCGCGACCATCGGCTCGCTACTGGGTAGCTTGCTCTTCGTTCTGGGTATCTTCGCCATCTTCCAGGGAAATCTGATCAACGGTGTGTACAGTGTCGCCATCGGCTGGTTCTTGCAGAACGCCGCCAGTCAGGGCCGGCAGCAGGTCGAGCAAGAGGTGGCCTTGCGGGATGTCTATGTCCATGATCTTATGCAGCACGATCCGGTCACGGTGGACCCTGGTCTCGACATTCAAACGCTGGTTGATGACTACGTGCTGGGGCAGAACGTGCGGGGGATGCCAGTCTGTGACGACGGCCGGCTGGTCGGGATCATCACGGTAAACGATATCAAGGAGATTTCGCGCGACGAGTGGCCCCGGCGTCAAGTGTCGGAACTGATGACCGGGCTGGCCGAGCTTCAAACAGTGGCGGAGTTGACGCCGGTCAACGAAGTGCTACGCATGATGGCTGAGCATGATTTCCATCAGATACCGGTGCTGCGGGACGGGAACCTGGTGGGTTTGATTACACGCAGCGGATTGCTGCGGTACCTGCAGTACCGGCAGGAATTGGGCGTCGATGCATAGCGGGACGAAATAGAAGGTGAAGACGATGCCGAGTCACGGCTGGTTTGATGTTGTGAAATTTAGCGACGGCGTCACGATGATCGCCGAGCCGGGGCACTACGAGGACGTGAAATCCTACCTGGTTGAAGGCGAGCGCGATGTTGCCGTACTCGACACAGGCATGGGCGTTGGAGACTTCGCTGGTCTGGTGCAGTCGCTGTCGGATCGCGATCCGATCGTGGTGCACTCCCACGCTCACTTCGACCATATTGGCGCGAGCTTCCGGTTTCAACGTGTGCTCGTGCATCCAACCGAGGCTGACGATTTACGTTCGGGCTATCCGAACGAGCGTTTCAGGCCCTGGTTCGGAGCTGAGTACTTGAATGAGATTCCGTTGCCAGGTGGCTTCAACCCGGACGTTGCCGAGATATCCGGCAAGGAGCCCACCGCAATGCTGAATCACGACGACACTATCGATCTCGGAGGCCGGACGCTTGAGGTATTTCATACCCCTGGCCACTCGCCCGGCGGGATAACGTTGCTGGATCGTGAGGCGCGGGCGCTGTTTCCCGGCGACGCGGTCTACGCCGGACCGATGTTTTCATTTCGTCCGTATTCAGACCCGGTTGCCTACCGCGAGTCCTTGCGGCTACTGGCGGAGCTGGCTGACGTGGTGGACGTTGTTTACCCGTCGCATAATGACGTACCGCTTACCCCACAGAACATCAAGCGAATGCACAAAGCGTACGAGGAGATCTGGGCAGGTCGCACTCCGGATGAGTCCACGGCCGAGCGCGATATATTCCAGTACGATTCATTTTCGTTCTGGCTTGCGCCTGGGCGCTACGGGACTGTGGCTGAGTAGACCATCCGAGCCATACGAAAGACGTCGTAGCTCCAGCTATCTAGGCTGAATCCCGAACTACGCCATTTATTCGATGCTTCACGTGCACGCCTCTGCCATCATCCGGGTAGCCGCGGAACGCCTGTCATCTCCGCGGAAAATGTGGATAAGAGGCAACCATGGATCACACACTGTTTATCGGCCTGTTCGCCGCCATGCGTGTTGATGAGATGCGCACTGAGGGATGCCGGCGCTGCTTCCGGGTTCGGTCCACGCGAGTACGGCCGCGCTGGTAGATACCGCGGGGCGGCGGCACGAATGACGAGCTTGCGACCCTGGCCGAGCGCGACTCTTAATTCGGCGTGCTGTCCTTTGGGACACTCTTCGCCATGGGCATCGTTGAAACAAGCGGCTTCCGCCCCGACGCGATCTTCACCGAGACCGGAATCTTCAGGCCGCCGGCGACGGTGTATTTGGAAACGAGCCGGTCGAATGCGGCCCGGATACTCTGCCGCATGTCTTCGCTCTGGCTCGCAACGAGCGCGGCTGTCCGAACGGTCCCGCCGACGAGACCACTCCAAAGCTCCTCCGAACTGGAGAGCCGGTGGATGAACGAGAGGCTTCGGACTTCGACGCGCTCGAGGCCAGTGTTAGCGAGCAGCGCCCAGAGCGTCCCGTTGGACGAAAAGTGAAAGAACGGCGGGCCGAGCGGTATGTCTGTGGATGGAAGCGCCCCTGCCTCCGTTACGGCCTCGGTGAGTACGCCAAACAGGCGGCAGTTTTCGGGCACATCCCACATCGAGAGGGCCAGCCTGCCGCCGGGTGTAAGCATCCGCGCGCACTCTTCCACCGCTTGCTCAGGACGAGCGAGGTGCGGGA
>JACCZH010000233.1 GCA_013696045.1 Chloroflexia bacterium | reverse complement strand
GTTGATATCAGCGCCGCCGTCGACAATCAGGCGCAGCTGGCCCTAACCAGCCAGGTCAACGCTCACCGGTTCTGGGACGGACGTCCCGGTGTGTATGCCGCTCTGATACAGCCGGACAGTGTCACCCCAAACTTCGAAGGTAACGGAGCCGTTTGGTCCCACTTCGTCATCTATTCCGATAACGGCCAAGAAGTCTGTGCATAGCCCGTTGAGGCTGTAGACGATCTCGGAGCGAGCATGGACGCCAAGCCCTTTGGCGTAGGTTGTGCCGTTGAGGGTAATCGGGTTGCCATCGGCAGGACCGTCCTCGCCATTGCTGCGGTCGCGCTCAGCCGGCCCCCAATCATTGGTCATTGAGACCCACACCAGATCACTCAGGAAAACTGAGCCAGGATCCGGTGGAGGCGGCTCGTCACCGTCGGAACAACTCAGCTTCGCGTCCGCCCAGTTCGCGTGGTCATAGCTGATATCGGCGCCGCCATCGACAACCAAGCGTAATTGGGACTGACCCGCCAGGTTCACGGTCACTGGTTCTGGAACGCTTGATCCTGTGTGCACCGCGCTCTGGTAGAGTCGTTCCGTATCTCCCCAGACCTCAAAGGTGACCGAGCCATTCGGGCCCACTTCGTCGTCCACGCCAATGACTGCCGTGAAGGTCGTACACAGCCCGTCGAGGGCGTAAAGAATCTCGGAGCGAGCGTGGACACCGAGCCCCTTGGCATAGGTCGTGCCGTTCAGCGAGAGAGTGTTACCGTCGGCAGAACCATCCTCGCCGTTGCTGCGGTTGCGTTCAGCGGGTCCCCAGCCGTTGGTCATGGAGATCCAGGGCAGGTCGCTCAAATAGACATCTTCACCTGGCTCCGGGTCTGAGATGATCGACCGTATGCGTCGGATCTCCCCGGAGTTAATCGCTAGATAGTGAAGATATCCGTCCGGGCTCATTCCAAAATCCACCGGCCCCGCCGCGTTGTCAGCCAGCGTGTTCGGCCCGCTGACGAGGTTATTGGCTGCGTCTACATGGATGTAGAGGATCTCACCGCTGACGTAGTCAGCATAGACATACGCCCCCTGATAGGCTGCGGGATACTTATCGCCTTGGAGAAAGACACCACCGGCGACTGCGGACCCTCGTCCAACTCGATCCCAGGCCACGAGCGGGGGTTGAACGGCATCCGGCCCCTGAGCATAGAGATCCTGACACACTGCCAGTGGCTCGTATCCGCCCTGCCGGGCGGGACCCTCGTAACATGGCCAACCCAGGTTTGCGCCAGCTGGAGCAACGCTAATCTCTTCCCAGGTGTTCCAGCCCACATCACCAATGAAGGGCGTGCCATTTTCTTCATTCACCGTCAATCGGAACGCGTTGCGCACGCCTCGTGCCCAGACCTTCGAGCGGTTTGCCCCGGGATCGCCGTTCCAGAATGGGTTCGATGCGACACCCAGACCATTGGAATCGATATGCAGAAGTTTTCCTGCGAGCGAATCAAGGTTCTGCGCGCGTAGAGCGTCCTGTTCCACAACGTTGAAACCTGCGCCATCACCCAGTGAGACGAACAAGGTGCCATCCGCGCCGAACGTGATTCCGCCGGTTGAATGGCCGAACGATTCAGACGGGATGCAATCAGATTCAACCGTTCGGCAGCCACTGCCGACGACAGAACCAAGGAGTACTTGAGCGCTGCTCAGCGGTGCCTGATCCCCTGGGCAGTGACACGCAGCAATCTTCCAGTCTTGGCGCCGCTGAAGTTGGGAGCATCGTTCTCGTAGGTGTAGAGTAAATAGACGTAGCCGTTGGTGGCGAAGTTTGGGTCTACTGCGACTTTCAGAAGCCCACGATCCCAGTAGTTGTTTACTGGGCCCTGATGTCGATGAACGGTGTCGGAAGGAGTGCGCCATCCTTGAAGATGCGAACAAACCCGCTCTTTTCACCGATGAGTATCCGGCCATCAGGCAGCATCGAGAACGAGGTCGGAAAGTTTAATCCACGCACGACGATATCTTCGACGAACCCCGAGGGAAGGATCGCGGCCTGCAGTGGCTGGGCCGCTGCTGTCATTTCCTCACTGCCTGTGTCCCGTTGACTTGAAGGGCTTCCCTAATCGTTAAGGCAACCGATATTTGCAGCGCGCGCTTCACCCTCGAGCGCTTGCAGTTGCTCGGTTTCCTGTCCCTCTCCAGATGCGCTCGCCATGCCTGCCGAAACCATCCTTGTCGCGACTGACTCGCCGCCGGGAAGGAACGCGTAGTACATGCGCATGTGGTCAGAGTTATAGGTGAGTTCGGGATCTTCTTCGAAAGAAGAGGCCACCATAGACAAGGTTTTGAAGGTACGATGCTGACTCCTGGCCGCATGGGGTGTTTGCCATAGGTGCAGTAATACCGATGAGGCCGATCCCGGCCCGGCTTCCGGCAAGCCACGTCTCTACGGTGTTGCCGTCAATTACCCGCACGAATGACGTGGTGTCTACCGGGCCGGTGCCTGGAACCGGAGGCCCGCCGGGGCCGACTCGTTCAATCTCTTCTTGCTCTTCCTGGGCGTATGCGTTTGGCTGGTAGACGATGCCGGAAGAGATGACGATAAGCGCCACCGCCAGCGTTAGTCTCACGATCGGGGTAGATATGAACATCGAGCCTCCCATTGTTTCCCCACGAGAGGCAATGCACCTCAACGTGAAACCGCCGTATCCGGGCAGCCCCAGAACTGGCCCGTGCCGTGCAAACGCGGGACATTCGCGCCTTCTATGCGCCTCTTTCGGGCACACAAATCACTGTTTTCCCATTCTGGCACGCCAGGGGGCTATATTTCGAGGGCCAAAAGTACTATTCGTGGTCCTGTAGTGATCGGGAGTAGCAACGCCGGACGCCGTTCCTGACTCGCCCACACGTCACCCAGTTTTCGCAATCGAGAAAATGCGTCTACAATGACGCGGCCCAGCGGCGGGTTGAGGCATGTCGATTCAGAGATTGAAGGGTCAGGCTCCATGGCGCATGAAGTACTGCTTCTCTCGCGGAAGTTCCGTGACAATATGGACTTTGCGAATGAGTTCCTTGAGGCGAGGAACTGTTTTGTGTCGACCAAGCCCATTAGCTATCCTCCGGATGAAGACCAGCTCTGCGAGCTGGCGGCGAGCGCCGCAGGGATTATTACCGGACTGGAGCACATCAGCCCGGCGGTTATGGCGGCCGCGCCAAATCTGAAGGTGGTGTCAGCCGGCGGTGTCGGCTACGATCACATTGACGTCGAAGAAGCCAACAAACGCGAGATCACTGTTGCGATATGTGCCGGCTGCAACAACCACGCAGTCTCCGAGCTGGCGTTTGGCATGATGCTCAATCTTGCGCGCCAGATCCGTCCGGCGGATATCGCAATGCGTGGAGACGATAGCTGGGGCCGCTTTTCAGGTGGCGAGCTGTGGGGCAAGACCCTGGGTGTCGTTGGAGTTGGCCGCGTTGGCAAGGCGACAGCGTTGCTCGGCAGGGCGTTCGGTATGCGGATACTGGCCAATGATGTTGACTGGGATATCACCTTCGCCAACGAACATGGATTCTCCTATGTGCCGCTCGACACGTTGTTGCGCGAGTCGGATTACATCTCACTGCACTGTCCCTTAACCACCGTCACACGCGGGCTGATCGACGAGGATGCCATCGATAAGATGAAGGAGACGGCGATCCTGATCAACACTGCTCGGGGACCCATTGTGAAGCAGGAGGCTCTGGTAAACGCACTGGCAACCAAACGGATTGCCGGCGCCGGGCTGGACGTCTTTGAGGTTGAGCCGCACCCCGACAATCCGTATATCGAGTTTGACAACGTGATTCTCACTCCACACATCGGCGGCTCGACGGCCGAGGCGTTCGACCGCGCGATGTACCTTGCCATGGTGAACGTGAGCAATGTCTTGAACGGCCTGCCAGCGCACTGCGCGGTGAATTAGCCTGATGAGCATGGGAGCGGAGCGCCGGCACGATACTGTTCGTCTGCTCCGGGTACTTGGCGATGCCTGGTTGCGCGAGCCAGATGACGCACTGCTCGCCCGTCTGGCGGCCCTTCCTCCTCTACGAGACGTGGCGGCGACATCCGTGCCGGCCGAGCTCGCCGTCTCCTACGCGGAGCTCTTCTTGCAGGCTATTCCGCCCTATGCGTCGCTCTTCTTGAGTGAGGACGCGATGCTCAACTCCGATGCCGCTGAGCACGCTCAACGCAGTTATGGCCGCGCGGGGTTCACGTTTGAAGCCGGGTGGCGCGCTGGCGCTGCGGACCACCTGGGTGTCGAGCTGCATTTCATCGCCCACCTGCTCGAGGCGGAGTCGCCAGCCTGGAAGAGGTTCCTGGTCGAGCAGGTCCTGGGCTGGGCTCCGGTGTGCTGCCTGGCTGTCGAGCGGGCCGAAGCCGCACCACTCTATTCCGGGGTGGCACAGCTTACTGGGGAGGTGTTAATCGTGCTTGCTGATTCCTAGAAGCGCAATGTAGCGCCTCTACGAGAGTTGCGATCCTCTTATCCTAAGAGACCGTTACCAGCGCAACAAGCGGATCTCCCTGCCGGACCGCGAGGGAGGTCATGTGATAGAGCACCATGCCGGCGACTTCAGCGCGGATCTGACTAATCTCCTCGCCCAACGCGTCAGTCATTCTGCCGAGGAGTTCGCCTATCTCAACGTGCTGCTCCAGAACGATTGTTGGCAACCACAATCCGTCGCAAGGCGAGGTTACCGATCCGGCGCGATAAATGGTCTTTGAGCGGCTGATCGGGAGGTCCACCTCAAGCAGGCCATAGACGACAAGAGCATTCATAATACCCTGGGTGACTTGCTCAACTTCCTGTTCGGTGAACAGCGCATTCCCGCCCACCTCGACGAAGATCGTATGTTTACCAAGTCCGGTCGACGCCGCTGTCAGACTCGTTCGACGCTCGCCTAATTCATCAAGCCAGACGTAGGGCAGCCCGAAGGCTGTGATCACGTCTTTGGTCAGATCATCTCGCGCGGAGTCTCCAAGAACGTAGCCTCCGACGTGGCTGGCGAGTGCTTCGAAGACATCACCGCTGTGCAGGTCGATCAGGATGTCTGTCGGCTGGATTATGTCGCGTAGAGTGTAATATGCCAGACGCTCGCTGTAAGTACCGGAAACATTGCCGGGGAAAACGCGGTTCAGGTTCTGGCCATCGGCTGGGCTGACGAAAGCGCTGCGCTCCCAGAATGACGGTGGATTGAGTATCGGCAGGATCAGAAGCGATCCCTTGAGCTCCGCGGGCTCGATGTTCCGGGCCACACGCTGCGCGGCCAGAATGCCCGGATATTCTCCACCGTGAACGCCTGCAATGACGACCGCCGCCGGACCCGGCTGAGCACCGTGTATCGCAAAATAGGGCCACTCGATGCCGTCGAAAAGCGGGTCATCCCATTGAAACACCCCCGGCTGCATCGTTCCCCTATCAGGAGAATCAACCACCGGCCAGGGAAAGATAGATGTCTGCTTCTCGCTCACTCGCTGTTCCTATCCGCACACACGCCAAATATTAGATGAGACTATGTCTCGGATCTTGGGATGTCAAGCAGTCGTCAGCATCGGATATACAATTAGGTGTTTAGCTGTGCGGTCAGGAGGTTCGCTGAAACATGCCTATACTCGAAACTCAGCGGCTGCGGCTGCGTCCTTTTACACTGGGCGACATCAATCGTATTCACGAGCAGTTCGACGGTCACCCGGATGTCTGGCGCTACGACCCCGGCTATCCCCCAACCCGCACGCAACGGCAGAGCTGGCTGATCTACCGCATCCAAGAGCTGCGCATGCAGGGCGTCGGCTGTCTGGCTATCGAGTTGAAATCAACCTCCGAGCTGATCGGATGCTGCGGCCTCGAATTCGTCCTGCACCAGAGCGACAGCTACACGACCCCCGAGATCGAGATCTACTACCGTCTCGGCCGCGACTACTGGGGCTGTGGATACGCCACCGAAGCCTCCCTTGAAACGCTGCGCCACGCCTTCGAGGATCTGCGTCTGCCGCGCGTCCTGGCCCATGCCTCCTCCGAGAATAAGGCTTCACACTCCGTCATGCGCCGTCTTGGCATGACCATCGAACCACATCCGTTGAACGCGGAGGAGGTAATCGGGGTTGTGCTCAATTATCAAAGCGCCGCATCGTGAAGCTAGAGATCCTTCGTTGCCTAAGACGGACAGGCATAACAGTATTCTCTGACCCGCGCTTGATTAAAGTAGATGCGAATACATTTGCTGCTGTTTCTATCCCAACCAGGCCGCTGGTTCATACAGGGCGGAACGCAGGCCGGCCCAGAGGTTGCGGTATTGTTCCCAGGGTGTGTCACCATGCACATTGATCGAGACGGGGCCGATGCGCTCGATGTTGACGGTGCGCGCGGCGCGGTCGCACTGGGGCATGGTCAGGAAATCGACCTCCAGACGCCATGGACCAGGAGGCGTATATGGTTTCGCATGTTCAAGGTTGTTCAAGGCGCGCTCCGCAGCGGCGGTGATTTCTGGCAATGTCGCTGAGGGAGGCCGGCAAATGGCGGCGTTGCGGCCGACCGACTCCTTCACCGCAACTGTCTCGATCTGCTCGCCCAGAAATTCGCGCGCTTCGGCCATGGTGGTTTTGTCGCCGGTGACGAGAATCACCGGGATGCCCAGCGAGCCTAGCACGGCGGCGTTCAGGCCGGTCTCTCCGTGTGGCTTGCCGTTGACCCTCAGCTCCGCGACAGCTGCGCCCGCTATGGTGTGCGGGTGGATCGCCTTGTAGGTCTTTGCCATCGCGTGGTAGCCAACCAGCACAGCCGCATCAAACTCACGGCTGTCCGCGCCCTCAAGCTGACAGTACTCTTTGGCGTCTCCGCTGCCGGTTAGCAAGTGGCTGGCCGGGTGCATATCCTCGAAAAAGAGGTTACGCATCGGACCGTGACCGTCACACACAAGGATGTAGTCAGCGCCGGCCTGACTAAGACCCTCGATAGCCGCGTTGGCGTCGGCAGTCATCAACCACCGTCCCCGATCGTACTCGCGCCCGGTTGCGCCCATCATGTCGGCATGCACGACGCCGGTGATGCCCTCGATATCGACTGACATATAGACGTTCATCGATAATCTCCCTACGAAATATGCGGCATAACGTCGCTGGCAAAGAGCTCGAGCGCTTCCATGTCTGTCTGGTCGTGCGTCTGGAGC
This sequence comes from Chloroflexia bacterium, assembly GCA_013696045.1. GTDB lineage: Bacteria > Chloroflexota > Chloroflexia > Thermomicrobiales > CFX8 > JACCZH01. Next base: position 2,467 of record JACCZH010000233.1, on the reverse strand, counting down.
ATGATCCGTTCGACGCCCTGCTCAGCTCGTGCCTGAATCTGTTCAACGATTTCTTCCGGGGCGCCGACCAGCATGCCTCGCTCGCGGAAACGGCTGATAAGTTCTTCCGGATCGGCGTCGGAGGGCGCGTTGAACACCTTCTGGATACTGGCCGCGCGTCGTTTCAACTCATCCTGGTTGCGACCGATGATGTGGCCCAGCATGATCGAACGCCGGATCGTCTCGGGGTCACGCCCGACATCCTCACAGTGTCGCAATAGCACCTCGACTTTGCCCGCATAGGCCTCGAGAGTGGCGGGTGTAATGTTCCACTCGTCGGCGTATTCCGCCACCAGTCGCAGGGTACGCTTCTCTCCGCCACCGCCAATGACGATGGGAACTTTCGAACCACGGGTTGGCGACGGGCGGGACTGCGCTTCGTCCAGCTGGAAGTACGTTCCCTGGAAGCTCACCTTCTCGTCGCTCAGGAGCAGTGTGATGACCTTGAGGCCTTCCTCGAAACGGTCCATGCGTTCTTTCAACTGCGGTAGAGGGAAGCCAAACGCTTTGTGCTCATTCTCGTTCCAGCCCGCGCCAACACCCAGCAAAAACCGGCCGCCCGACAGCTCGTCCGCCGCAACGGCGTCGATGGCCAGGTGGACAGGATGCCGGAAGGTAATCGGCGAGACGAGCTGCCCGAACTCCAGCCGTGAGCTGCGATAGCCGACCTCATTCAGCGAGGGCCAGAGGGCGATGCAATCGCGGTCGGGAGAGCCCATTAATGAGAATAGATGGTCCGAGCGCCAGACTGAGTTGAATCCGTTCGTATCGGCGGTCTCGATAATCCTCCGCCAGCGTTCCCAGGTCAGCCCTTCCTGGCCCTCGATCATGACTCCCAGCTTAACCATGGTTTCTCCTGTCCGTTTGTTATTCAGACAGTAAGGTAGTTGAGATTCGAGCGCCACGCAAGACTCAGGCGTACGATAGCGCCATCGTAGGCTATGATCTGCGCCGGAGTGCCTTTGATAATCCTTGGATGCATTGATGGAACAAACCTTCATCCCGCTCGTCGTATCCCGCGAGATACGGCAGTCCCCTGCCTGGTGGTTCGCCTTCGCTGGCAACCGCCTGCTGGTCCTTGAAGATGAGGACCGTGCTGGTCTGCCGTGCCTCGTGGATCCGGCAACCGCGGAGCTGTATTGCGTCCGCAGACACTATCTGGGCGTCCTGGAGGGCAGGGATTGCTATGCGGTGGAGCTTGGGACGCACGCCGTGGTGCCCGAGGGCATGGCGCTACACGGATTGCGAGCGCTGTATGGGCGGTTGAATGACGATTTGTTCGCAATTGCCGGGCGGGCGGTGCAAGTGCTGGATTGGGACCGCACGCACCAGTTTTGTGGGCGCTGTGGCGAGCATATGGAGCAACACCTCACTGAGAGAGCCAAGCGTTGCCCGAGCTGTGGTCTGACCAACTACCCGCGCCTGTCCCCGGCGGTGATCGTGCTGGTGCGGCGAGATGACAAGGTCTTGCTGGCTCGCTCACAGAATTTCGTGGGCGGCTTTTACAGCACGCTGGCCGGCTTTGTTGAGGTTGGCGAGTCGCTGGAGGAGACGGTTCAACGCGAGATTCGCGAGGAGGTTGGGATCGAGGTGGAGGACATCCGTTACTTCGGCAGCCAGCCCTGGCCGTTCCCGAACTCGCTCATGATCGGGTTTACGGCACGCCATGCCAGCGGCGAGATTCAAATTGACAACGTTGAGATCAAGGACGCCGGCTGGTTTCACCGCGATAACATGCCCAATATTCCTGGCAAGCTCAGCATCGCCCGCAAATTGATTGACTCTTACCTCGAAGGGTAGTGCTTTTCGAGACGATTGGCATTGTACTGCGCTCATTCTTCCGTCATTCATCCTAAAGGGAGACGTCATGAGTGAGCGCGCGCAGGCACCGGCGGACAAGTTTGAGGATGCCCACAACGAGATCGTCACGACAGTCGAGGAAATGTCCGAAGATCGATGGAAGGCAATGTGTGCCGGAGAAGAGCGAACCGTTGGAGTGGTCGCTCATCACGTTGCGAGTAGCTACGCATCGACGTTTGGCATCGCCCAGCTGGCGGCTTCAGGGCAACCCCTGCCGACGGTGTCGTGGGACATGATCCACGACATGAACGCCAAACATGCAAGCGAAAACAGCACTTGCACCAAAGCTGAGACACTTGCGCTGATGCGTGGCGAGGGGGAGCGCGTCAGGTCCGGAATCGCGGAACTCTCCGACGGGCAACTCGACCAGAAGTTTGTTTTGCCCGCCTTCGGCCCGGATGAAATAACCGTTGAGTTCTTGATCAACATGCTGGTCATCGGTCACGTCGGGATGCATGTACCCTCAATCCAGGCGCCAGCGGCCTGCGTTAGATCAGCACCCGTTCCCAGGCCAGCCGCGCCGAGCCAATGGGGTTCCCAGCGATCAACGTGAACCGGTCTCCGTCCG
>JACCZH010000189.1 GCA_013696045.1 Chloroflexia bacterium | reverse complement strand
CTGGATGGCCTGCGGCTGCGTTTGCGGTAGTCATTAATATAGGCGTTGGTCATAATTCGGAAAAGCCACGCACGCAGGTTTGTTCCGTCTCGATACTGATCCAGCGACCGGATTGCCCGCAGGTACGCCTCCTGAACCAGGTCTTCGGCGTCGCTCTGGTTTCGCGTCATGCGCAAAGCAGTGCGATAGAGCGCATCAATATGGGACAAAGCTTCAGTTTCAAGCCGCTCTCGCACCGCCGGAGCGTGCGACCGAGGCTCAACCTCATCCACCGCATCTATGCTTGTAGAATAGCAACTCATGGGCTCGTATTCCCTACTCGTGATCGAGGTCAGACGCGCTTACGACCAAAACAGCGCGTGGGTGGCTCGTGTTCCAGGACGACGCCATCGCAATTGCCAGGGGTGCAACGATGTCGTATGAAGCGACAGGTTAGCCAGATCGTGGTTTTCCAAAGTCGTCAAGATCCAAAGAGTCGATGAAGTCGCGGAACGCCGAGAGCTGTTCTTCGTCTACCGGCTGCCCGAGCTCGTCAGTCATCTGTGGCCGGCCTTCAACATCGTCATCTTCGTCCCCAAGACGAATGCCGGCCCGGTCCATGACGCTTTCATCGACGAGGATTGGAATTTTTGCGCGCACGGCTAAAGCAATCGCATCGGAGGGCCTGGAATCAATGAGAACTTCAGAACCAGCATGGTCAAGGATAATCCGAGCATAAAAGACATCCTGATTGAGGTCGTTGACGATAATACTCATGACACTTGCGCCAAGCTCGGACACCACGGCAGTCAGCAAATCATACGGCAGCGGTCGCGCCGAGCCGACACCTTGTAACACCATGGCTATTGCCTCAGCCTCAAATGGGCCGATCCAGATTGGAAGATGTCGATCGCCATCTACTTCTCGAAGAATGACGACACGATGCTGGGTTACCAAGCTGACTCGTATGCTCTCGACGACCGTTTCAATCATCTAAAGCTGCCTTCCCGTGGCCGTGTAGCGTAGCGAACGCATGCGGTACAGTGTGCCGGAGAGATGGAACCGACGCTTCGATTGTACCGGTTCGCTCGCAATCATTACAGACAGAGCCGTCGATCATCGCTCGTAGTCCGGTGTTCCCAGGATTCCGGCGACCGTCGAAGGCCAGTACGAAATCCAGGCTTTGCCGATCAAGGAATCGTTCGATATGGCTCCAAAGCTCCGCGAATCAGTGGAATTGTTGCGGTTGTCTCCGAGAACAAATAAGTGATCCTCTGGCACGACAACCTCCCGGTTCGGGTCGCCATTCGGCCATGACGTCGATGTTCCCTGGAGATATGGTTCGTCCAGCCGTGCGCCGTCAACATAGACGCCGCCGTCATGGATCGTTATGGTCTCGCCGGGCAAGCCAATGATGCGCTTAATGTACGGCTTCGAGGCATTGCCAACCGGTGGGCTAAACACGACGATATCCCCGCGCTGCGGCGGGTGCAGCAGGTAGAAAACATTCTCGCCTTCTCGCTCCACGAACGGCACGATGTTGAGAACGTCGTTGGCGTCGAAGTTGAAGTACATCTGACGGTTCACCAGCAGCATCTGGCCGGTGTCCAGGCTGGGTTCCATCGAGAGCCCGTCTACCCGAAAATTCAGCACAACCGAGCGCACAGCGACAAAAATTAGCAGCGCCAGTACGAGCGTCTCGGTGATCTCCCAAATGAGGCTGGGACGCTCCTGGTCTTTTTTTCGTGTGTCGTCGACATCGTCTTCGCCGGCCGGCGCGAACGGGTCAGTATCACCTGGCTGGATGGGATGTATGCGCGGACGCGCGTCGGCGTCAGTGGATGCGTGCCGGTTTGTTTGCAGGTCTGTGTCGAAGCTGTCATATCCGGGCATTAGTGCTCCAGTAAGAGTGAGACCGGCACGCTGCCGGTCGCCGCTGAGTATACAACCCCATTGTGATCGAATTGGTACTTTGTCGGGATACAGGCTGCCAACGTCGAACGTTATGCTTCACAGTATGAGGCGACAAGTGTGCGTCTGCCTAAAACATAATGCCTTATTGCTGATACGGGGGATGGTTAATGAATTCGGCTCCCAAGGCCGAGGAGCGTGGTCGGAAGGTAACCTCTCAGGGTGGCGGGACGCGGTCCGCGCGTGTCCTGTCGCCTGGAACCATCCTCGAAAATCGATATGAAATACAGCGAGTCGCGGGGCGGGGCGGTATGAGCACCGTGTACGCTGCTCGCGACCTGCGCTTTGGGCAGGTTGAGCGCATGTGCGCCATAAAGGAGATGGGCGATAGCGAGCCTGATCCTGGCACACGTGCCTTGAGTCTCGTGAACTTTGAGCGTGAGGCGGCGTTGTTGGCGACGATTGCCCACCCCGCCGTTCCCAAAATCTACGACTATTTTGCTCACGACGGCATGATTTATCTTGTGCTTGAATTTGTTGACGGTCAGGATCTCGAGCGCACGCTGTTCGCCAGGAAGGCGCCCTTTCCGGAAGAAGACATTGTCAGGTGGGGGATTGAGACGTGCGATGTTCTTGAGATGTTGCACAACTTCGATCCATCGCCGATCATCTTTCGCGATCTCAAGCCATCGAATATCATGCTGCGCTCCTCTGGCAAGGTCGCATTGATTGACTTTGGCATTGCCAGAACCTTCCAGGGCTCCCAGCGCGGCACAATGATAGGCACCGAGGGGTACGCGCCACCGGAGCAATATCGCGGTATGGCAGATGCCAGGGGGGATATCTACGCGCTCGGCGCCACACTCCATCACATGGCAACAAACTCCGATCCTCGACAGCAAACTCCATTTACGTTCCATGAGCGCGCGATCCAGAGCCTGAACCCATCGATCAGCATTGCATTTGCCGATATTGTGATGCGAATGCTGGCTTACCATCCCGACCAGCGTTACCAGTGCGTGGCCGACGTGCGCTTTGAACTTGAGAATGTGGCGAACCAGACCGAGCGCCGGCATTCAATCTCCACACCGCGATCCCCGGGAGGGGCAAAGGAGATTGAGGTCAATCCATCATTGGAACCAGCGGCGGGACAGCTGGATCGCCGCAGGCCGTCAAGGAAGCGGTCGGTCCGGCGCAGAAACACTGAGGATGTGCTGTCGGAGCGCTTTCTCTGGTCCACAGCAACCGCTGACGAAGTTCGCGGTACCGCGTGCTATGACGGTGAGAGCGTATTCATTGGATCGTACGATCGTCATGTGTACTGTCTGGCGCCTGAAGACGGCGCTGTGCGTTGGAAGTTTCCGACCGGCCGTGGCGTGGTTGCTCGACCAGTTTCTCACAACGGTCTCGTCTTCGTTGGCTCCGAGGACAGCGCGGTGTATTGCCTGGATGCGCGTTCGGGAGGCATCGTGTGGCAGTACCGGACCAGCATGCCCGTTCGATCCTCCGCCGTCGGGCATGAGAACCGGGTGGTGGTCGGTTCCGACGACTCAACGATTTACTGCTTTGATCTGACCGAGGGAGAAATTCTGTGGCGCCAGCGCACATGGGGGCCGATCCGGTCGTCGCCCGTGATCCACGAGAATCGAGTCTTCGTTGGTGGCGATGACGGCTATGTGTACGCACTTGACCTTGGTGACGGCGGGATCATCTGGCGTCGCCAGGGCGGCGGTCCAGTGCAATCTGAACCGTATGTGACGGGTAGCGTCGTGCTATCGTCATCCAGAAGCGGGAATGTTGTGGCGTTTGATCGCGAAACGGGTGAGCGTGCCTGGCAATACATGGCGTCTGGCGCGGTCATTTCATCGCCCAGGGTTCAAAATGGCACGGTCATATTTGGCGTGGCCGACGGAGGACTCGTGTGCCTGAACCAGGATGACGGCTCAGTCTGTTGGGTGCAACGCTACGCGAACCAGATTACCTCAACTCCTCTGTTGGGTAAGATCGCTGGTTACATAGGCACGATTGACGGCGCATGTGTGAGCTTCGCGATCGATACCGGTGAGATGATCTGGAAACACGAGCTTGGTGGAAGCGTTGTATCGTCGCCTGTTTACGCCGGTTCCGCTCTGGTGGTCGGTTCAACCGACGGGAGAGTACACGGTCTGGCTTTAGCGACGTGGGAGCATACCGGGTTGAGCGGGGAGAAATCTGAGAAATGAGTGTTCGGGCATTGGTGCACATTATGAATGACGACCCAATCATGTGCGAGCTCGAGAGGGTTCCCAACCCAAGCGACTCGTATGTCGTTATTCGCAATCCCCGCCGCCGCGACGGCAAACCCATGGAACTGCTGGCTGACGGAGCAACAAGCTTCCTGTACCCGTGGTCGCGCATCACGTTTATTGAGCTCTTCGAAGATGAGGGCCAGCGGGAAGGTATTGTCGGTTTCTTCCGAGAGTCCGGTTCGGGCCGGAACCATCCATGAGCATTCCGCTGAAGGTACACGCATAGAAAAACCTCCGAGGGCATAACCTCGGAGGTTTTTTGCTTCGAGTTTCGACTTAGAGCTCCTCGCGAGCGGTTCCGCCATGGAGCGGCTCGGTGCGGCCTGATTCGGTGGTCGTTCGAAGAGTGTTGTTAGGTTCACGATCGTTTGGATCATCGCCCGTGTCGGCGGCGCTTGTCTTAAACTCACGAATACCTTTGCCTAAAGCACCACCGATTTCCGGCAGTTTACCGACACCAAAGATAATGACAATGATGACAAGTATGATCGCCAATTCCCATGGTCCCAGAGGCATTTCTTACTTCTCCTCGTCGTCCTTCACAATGACACGCTCAGTCACGCGCTCGTTCTCAACAGCTCCGACGCGCTCGCGCGGCCTGTCTATCTCTTTTACAACGGTGTGCTCTTCCTCTTGGCGCGCTTTCTCACCGTCTGGATCGGACGCGCCCGTCCGGAACTCTCGGATCCCCTGGCCCAGCGCGCCGCCGATCTGGGGCAACTTGCCGACCCCGAAGATGATAATAACAATGAGTAAGATGATCCCTAGCTCCCAGGGTCCTAGTGGCAATATGTTCTCCTGTCCCGATTATGATATCCATCATCGGCCCGGATTATACCCCGGTTAACGAGCGGCCTACCAATATACAACAGTCCTAAAGGATCACCGTCGACGCGATGGATAGCACCAGAAATGCCACTGCCGCGCCAATTGTGAAATTGAAAAGCGTCTTCTCGATACCACGCCGTGTGCGATAGATCGATGACGAATCTCCTCCAAACGCGCTCCCCAGCCCACCAGATTGATTCTGGGTTAACACGATGAGAACGAGCACGATTGATGTGATGATCTGCGCGATGTACAGCGCGGTTTCCACGGACGCTCCTTAGTAACAACCGGTCAACGAGATACTCAGGCTCTTACGTCTTATCGGCGCGATCACTCGCATCGACGATAGCACGGAAGGATTGCACATCCAGGCTCGCTCCGCCAATGAGTCCCCCATCAATATCTGCCTGATTGAATAACTCCCGTGCATTATCCGGAGTTACGCTGCCGCCGTACAGCACCGGCCTGTCTTCTCCTTGCTCGTCGTGCTGATCGCGAAGCACTTGGCGAACGAACTGGCACATCGTCTGCGCATCGGCTGGCGTGGCCGCAACGCCGGTGCCAATCGCCCAAACTGGTTCGTATGCGATGACGACGTTGTTAATCTCGCTGCCTGGGACCATCGTTAACGCCGATCGCAGCTGACGCTCGACGACCGCTTCCGCATCGCCGGCCTCGCGCTCGGCAAGGGTCTCGCCCACGCACAGCACAACCCTCATGCCCGCATCCAGAATTGCGCGCACTTTTGCGCTCACCAGATCGTCTGATTCACCAAAGACATGCCGGCGTTCGCTATGCCCCGCCATGGCATCGGTACATATCTCCGCCAGCATCGCGGCTGAAACTTCTCCGGTGAACGCGCCTTTAGGCTCACTGTGACAATTCTGTCCTCCGAGCCGCACAAAAGATCCTTCGATTGCGGCGGAAACCGGAGCGAGCCAGATCGTCGCGGGGAAGATCAGCACTTCGCTGCTCTCCTGGTCACGATCTATATTCTGTACGGAGCGAGCCAGGGCGACGGATGACTCCCGATCCAGGTTCATTTTCCAGTTGCCTGCGACGATTTTCGCGCGGCTCATTGTCCAGCCTCCAAAGCCGCAAGTCCGGGCAACGTCTGGCCCTCCAGGAATTCCAGCGACGCCCCTCCGCCGGTCGACACGTGGTTAATCTGGTCCGCCAGATCAAGTTTCTGTAGCGCCGCGATGGAATCGCCACCGCCCACGATTGAAAAGCCGTCAGCGACCGCCACAGCTGCGGCGACACCGCGAGTTCCGGCGTCAAACGGTGGCTTCTCGAAGACGCCCATAGGTCCATTCCAGACGATGGTTCCCGCCCGGCCGATCCAGGCATCAAAGAGTTTCACCGTATCGGGTCCGATATCAAGGATCATTTCGTCACCTACAGATTGCGTCACGGGTATTATTTGATGCGCTGCGGATTCGTCCAGGGACGGGGCGATAGCAATGTCCACCGGAAGCAGTAGCTCGACACCGGCATCGTTGGCCTGCGTGATCAGCGATCGCGCGACATCAATTTTGTCTTTTTCAACTAGCGATCTTCCGATTTTTATACCTTGAGCGGCAATAAAGGTGTTAGCCATGCCTCCGCCAATCAGGATGGAGTCAGCTTTTCTGATGAATGCTTCGATGACACCAATCTTGTCTGATACCTTGGCCCCGCCCAGGATGACCACCAGTGGGCCGTCCGGATCGCTCAGAACTCTACCTAGGACTTCGGCCTCGTTCGCCATGAGCAAGCCCGCGGCGCCAGGCAGCAGCTCGGCGACGGCGGCGGTGGACGCATGAGCGCGGTGTGCGGCGCCAAAAGCGTCGTTCACATAGAGGTCCGCAAGCGCCGCCAGTTTCTGCGCAAAGGCACGCTCGTTCTTCTCTTCACCCGGTTCAAACCGCACGTTTTCGAGCAGCGCAACGTCGCCTGGCTTCAGGTCTCTTGCGACCTGTTGCGCGGACTCGCCCACTACGTCCGTAGCGAATGTCACAGGCCCATCGATCAAGCTGGAAAGGTATTCAGAGACAGGCTTGAGCGAATAATCCGGGTTGATCTGCCCGTTGGGGCGTCCGAGATGCGACGCGAGCAGCACGGCTGCCCCGTGATCAAGAAGATATTGAATCGTCGGCAGCGCAGCCTGTATGCGACTGTCGTCAGCGACCTGGCCGTCCTCAAGCGGCACATTGAAATCAACGCGCACAAGAACTCGTTTACCCGCGACATCTAGCGTGTCGAGAGTCTTCAACGTCACACGGTGCCTCCTGACTCAAGAACTGGACCTATTCGAACCCAGCGTTGCCCATCATCAGCGCCATGTCGGCAACCCGGCATGAGTAGCCCCATTCATTGTCGTACCAGGCAATAACCTTGCCAAACCGGCTCCCGACAACGAGTGTCGATAAGCCGTCAACAATGGCCGAATGGGGATCGGCCTTGAAGTCGATCGATACAAGGGGCTCGTCGGTGTAATCCAGAATGCCCTCAAGCGCGCCCTCTGCCTCGGCTTGGAAAGCGCTGTTGATGCTTTCGACCGAAACATCCGAATCAAAATTGACGCTGAGATCCACGAGCGACACCGTTGGAGTCGGTATCCGCAGGGCGAACCCGTCGAATTTGCCTTCCAGCTCCGGCAGCACCAGCGCAACTGCTCGCGCGGCGCCGGTCGTGGTGGGAACGACGTTAAGGGCGGCGCTACGAGCGCGGCGCAGGTCCTTGTGCTGTGCGTCAAGGAGATTCTGGTCGCCGGTATAGGAGTGGATCGTCGTCATAATCGCGTTGGTGATACCGAAGTGCTGATGCAGCACCTTGGCGACTGGCGCGAGACAATTGGTGGTGCACGAAGCGTTCGAGACGATGTGGTGGCTCGACGGATCGTACTGGTCGTCGTTGACTCCCATGACAAACGTCGCGTCGACATTCTTGCCTGGCGCCGTGATCATGACCTTTTTTGCGCCTGCGTCGATATGTGCTTTGGCTTTCTCGCCATCCTCGAAAAAGCCGGTCGACTCTATGACGAGATCCACACCAAGATCGCCCCACGGAAGCTTCGAGGGATCGCGCTCGCTAAACACCTTGACTGCGCTCTGCCCTACATAGAGCGCTTCCTCGTCTGCGTCAATATCGGCGTCCCAGATGCCGTACGTAGAGTCATATCGCAGCAGGTGCGCCGCAGTCTCGTTGTCCATCAGATCATTAAACGCGACAACCTCCAGATCGCCGTCGTGGTTGTCGTAGATCGCTTTGAAAACCTGCCGGCCTATGCGGCCGAAGCCATTAATCCCGATCCGAGTCGCCATTGAATGGTGTCCTTTCCCGTCTTCATTCGTCGCCGGCCGGTTGATTGCCGGCAGGGGGTGCGCCAACTGTTGTCGCTGCGAACTTCGAGGACTCCATTGGCCGGCCGGAGTTTCGCCGCACCAGTCTCTCTTCGCCGCTCTCGATGCGCCGCGATTCGGCCCCGCCGATATCCAGAAGGATCGTGGCGAGTTTTTCCGGATCGTGACGCAGAGGAAATTCGGGATTTACCACGTCGCGCTGGTCAACGATAATGTCACCTTCGTACTCCTCAATACCATTGTAGCGGACTGCCGCGACGCCCCATTCCGGCTTGATACCGGTAACTGATGGCGCCAGGTTCGAGTTGACCAGCACGCGATCGACTGGTAGCCCTCCGCAGTGCTCGTCGAGCGCTTTCAGGTGGTCATACACGGAGAAGCCGTCGGTCTCCCCCGGCTGAGTGGCCACGTTACACACATACACGCGCTCACCAGGAGCAAAGCGGAGGGCGTGGGCAATGCCTTCGACCATAAGGTTAGGGATAACGGACGTATAGAGGCTGCCAGGCCCAAGTACGACAAGGTCGGCCGACAGGATCGCCGCGATGGCCGGATCGTAGGCTTCGGCGGACTCGGGCTCCAGAAACACCCGTTTGATGCGTGCTTGTTCTCGCACAATGGTCGTCTCGCCGTAGAGGGTCCGGCCGTCGGCCATTTCTGCGGCCACAATGATGTTCTCCAATGAGGAGGGCACAACGGTACCGCGGATGTTCAGAACTCGCGATGACTCGATGATTGCCTGCTCGAAACTACCGCTTACCTTTGCCAGAGCAGTTATGAACAGGTTGCCGAACGAGTGACCATTGAGTCCGGAGTCCTCTGATTCAAAGCGGTACTGGAATAGCTCGGAGAGCAAGGTCTCGGAGTCCGCCAGCGCAACCAGGCAATTTCGAATATCCCCCGGCGCGGGCACGTTGAATTCGGTGCGCAAACGCCCCGACGATCCGCCGTCGTCGCCAACGGTCACGATGGCTGTGATTTCGACGTTATGGAGCTTCAATCCTCGCAGGAGCGTAGATAGACCGGTTCCACCGCCAACGGTAACGACGCGCAACTCGGGTTCAGCAACCCCGAACCGATGGGTGGCGATAATGTCAGCCAGCCCGGGACTTCCACCAACACGCTGGTCCATGAAAGGACTAAGCAGGGATCTCGACAACTGGTAGAGCCCGACGAGTATGAACGCCGCGCCGGGTATGAGGACGACCATTTCCCGGTATGGGTGCGGAATAAACTGCAAGGTGGCGAACTGAACAAGAGATGTTGTTGAGGACGGGAACTCGTAGTTGCGGTAGATCCAAGCGAGCCCCATCGCGATGGAGAGGCTCGTGGTGACGATTCCGATCGAGAGCATGATGATCCAGCGTTTGATCATCATGCCGGGGCGAAGCCAGGTTTTATACTTCATGACCTGGAAATCTACCTCCCAGTTGATCGTCTTCGGCGGCGCCAGTATAGCACGCGGTTCATGCCACCCCGACGAAGCGCGGGCGGTTGCCCTTGGGAAGTGCCCCGCCACGCCCTCCGATTTGAGAATCCTTGAACGAAATTTGGCGGTTTTGTTATTATTATGAACTGGAACTGATGCGCCCGGCTACGAAGTGGGCACCGCCCACTTCGTTTTTTGTCCCGGCCCCGGTTTCCCGAAGCTGCGAATAACGCATCATACTGTAATTATATAGTAGGTGGTTCGCGGACCCGACCCGGCGTTACCGGAGTTGCCCCTCCGATCACGTAACAATTAAAGACAAGAGAGGTATCCGGGGTATGAAGAGCGATCTATACACCGCTATTGCTCAGATTTCGGCGGAGCGTGGTATTCCCCGAGAAGCCGTTTTGGACGCCGTCGAGCAGGCGCTGCGGACGGTCTATAAGAAGATGTCCGGCAGCGAGGATTATGTCGAAGTCGAGTTAGAGGCGACCACCGGCGCGGTGACGATTACCGGCGTTAAGAAGGTGGCGGAAGAGGTTGAAGACCCCACTGCGGAGGTTTCTCTCGCCGATGCCCGTGAGATCGACCCTGATGCCTATATCGGCAAAGAGTACCGCTATCCCCGGCCGACACCGGAGAATTTTGGCCGTATTGCCGCCCAGACCGCTAAGCAGGTTATTCTACAGCGCATCCGCGACTTTGAGCGCGAGACCGTTTACGACGAGTTCTCCGACCGTGTTGGCGAGGTGATGAACGGCATCATCCAGCGGGCGGACGCACGGGCGGTGATCGTGGATCTTGGCAAGGCCGAAGCGGTCATGCCGTCGCGTGAGCAAGTGCCCAACGAACGCTATCGTCAGGGGCAACGTCTCAAGGTGTACCTCCTGGACGTCAACAAGGATCCTCGTGGCCCACAGCTAATCGTAAGCCGCACGCACGGAGCTTTGATCAAGCGTCTTTTCGAGCTTGAGGTGCCGGAGATCTTTTCTGGAGCGGTTGAGATCATGGCCATCGCGCGCGAGCCCGGGCTGCGAAGTAAGGTGGCTGTCGCGGCGCGTCAGGAAAACGTCGATCCGGTCGGCTCATGCGTTGGCATCCGGGGTGTCCGCATTCAGAATATTGTGAATGAGCTGTACGGCGAAAAGATTGATGTAATTGAGTACTCGCCCGACACGAATCAATTTATCGCCAATGCGTTGTCGCCGGCCAAGCCAATCAGCGTGACACTCAATGATGACGACAAAGTAGCGCGCGTCATTGTCCCGAGTGACCAGATGTCGCTCGCAATTGGTAAAGATGGGCAGAACGCCCGGCTGGCATATAAACTCACTGGCTGGCGGATTGACGTTAAAGACCCAGAGTCGTTGCGTGACCAGGACGATGAGATTCTGCGACAGGCGCGGGCCGCTCTATCCGATGTGCCGGACTCGCTGATGGTTCAGGGCCGGCAGCCTCGTCTGGTGCGCACTGACGGACTCGTGTCGATGCGTGACAAGGAGTTCGGTCCGCTTCCCGATGATCTCATCGGGATGAGCGTGGACGTTGAGCTCATCGACAATGTGCTGTCGGTGTATTACGACCGCGACATTCGAGCGCGCTTTGACTTCTCCAATGGAGAACAACTCGCGTTGTATGAGGATGCTACTTCGTCCGACGACTAGCCTGCGATTCTGATCCGACTTCAACGATTGGCGGCGTGATGACGACACCCGACACGGCGCCGGCACGCTCTCAGAAGAAAAAGGGCGGTCCGCGTTCGAAGCATGTCCCCCAGCGGACCTGCGTCGGTTGCCGGCAGAAAGACGCCAAACGTGGTTACGTACGCGTGGTGCGCACTCCGGAAGGGCGTGTGGAGATCGATCCCACCGGTAAGGCAAACGGCCGGGGCGCTTATTTGTGCCCTCGACGTGGGTGCTGGCAACGAGCACTGGAGATTGGTGCGCTTGGCAGGGCTCTGAATGTGGAGATTGACCCGGAAAGCAAGCACACCCTGGCGGAGTACGCTCGGTCCCATTTCCCACCCGACGAAGACCCAGTATGACCTATTCCCGGCGCGTTGTTGCCGGACATTTTCGAACTAAGGAGGCTGACAATGAGCGCACGGTATAGAGGTTCAGGCGGCGGTGGTGGCGCACGTGGACGGCGGCGAGGCGGTAAACGCGGTGACGATCGTTCTCGAAACGGCGGCGTCGCAACGCAAACCGCGACGCCGAAACGGCCAGAAGGAGCCGTCACGCTTGGTTCTGTGATGTCCGTGGCCGAGCTGGCTGAGGCGTTGGAAACTTCGCCGGTCGAGGTTATTCGGGAACTAATGGGCCTCGGCATCATGGCGTCCATCAACCAGCAGGTTGACTACGACACCGCGAAGAATGTTGCCACGGCGCTCGAAATTGAAACCGAGCAGCATGTACCTGAGTTTGTGCAGGCTGCATCGGAAGAAATTGAAAGCCGGCGTGGTGAGGGCGCGAGTGATCCAGACGCGGTTGCCCGGCCCCCCATCGTCACTATTATGGGTCATGTCGACCACGGTAAGACCAAGCTGCTTGACGCCATTCGGGAGACGCGCGTGGCAGAAGGCGAAGCAGGTGGTATTACCCAGCAGATGGGCGCATATCAGGTAGAGGTGCAAAAGCGGAAGATCACCTTTCTCGACACTCCCGGCCACGAAGCGTTCACCGCCATGCGAGCCCGAGGCGCCCAGACAACAGACATTGTTGTCCTGGTCGTGGCTGCCGACGACGGAGTAATGCCTCAGACTCGTGAAGCGGTCGCCCATGCCAAATCGGCCGGAGTGCCGATCATCGTCGCGATCAACAAAATCGACCTTGAAGGCGCCAATCCCGATCGCGTGAAGCAGCAGCTAAGCGAGATTGAGCTCATTCCCGAGGATTACGGCGGAGAAACTCCTGTTGTTGAGTTGTCTGCTAAAGAAAATCTGGGCATTGATGATT
>JACCZH010000181.1 GCA_013696045.1 Chloroflexia bacterium | reverse complement strand
TGATGAACTCGCCCATACCGTTCTCCAGGCTGACAAACGGTGTGTGTTTGCGGGTTGGTGAACTGCTTGACGCCGCCTTCTGGGCCTTCCGCTGGGCAATTGCTCCCCGGATGATGCCGCCGTGCTTGAGCTCGACATCGCGCAAGCGTGGGAATGTCGATGCCAGACTCAGCTGCGACGCGTCGCCAGCATAGATGCCGGAGAGCAGCGGCTCGGCCATATTCTCGAACGCCTGCCGTCCCATGCGCCGGGTGACGAAACTGCCGACGGACTCATCCTGCTGTGTCTTGCGAGCTGGGATGACATAATCCATCATGAGGCGCGCCTTGCCGAGCGGCGTGAGCAGGGGAGTCTTCGCGACTGCTTTGAACTGGGTTGGGACGAGCAGGGTGATGCCCTCTGGCAGCGGGACGAGCTTGCCCTTGCGCAGGATAAATGTGCCACCGCCATCAGCGCGGGTGTTTACCAGACGCTGCTCAAGCCCAAGTTGCTGGGCGAGCCCGATGCCTTCTGGTTTGGTCGAGAGAAACGAGTCGGGACCAGCGTCGATCAGGTAATCCCCAACGCGTTCGGTCTGGATGACGCCACCGAAGCGGTCGCTTGCCTCAACCAGGGTGACCTCGGCCCTTAGATCACGCAGCGCGAGGGCGGCACTCAATCCGGAAATACCGCCTCCGGCGACGAGAATATGGGGCACGGAATCAGGCACTGGCTGCGGCTGACTCTCTCACCGACTCACGCACGGCGTTGGAGACGGCCTCGATCAGACCAGAGTCGTCATTGAGCATCTCGCTACGCTCCATGCGGATGCCGAGCTCTGCCGCCTGGCCCTTGTGCTCGATGTCGACGTCGAAGAGCACCTCGACGTGGTCACACACAAATCCGATTGGAACCAGAAGGACGTTCCGGTGGCCTTCGTCCTTCATGTTCTGAAGTGTGTCTTCCACTGTGGGGCCGAGCCAAGGATCTGCTGTTGCGCCCTGGCTCTGGAACGCGAAGCGGTAATTCTCCGGCTTCAATTTCTCGGCAACGAGCTCAACCGAAGCCTGCAGCTCCTGCGGGTACTGGTCGCCCGACTCGAGAATGCGTGCCGGGAGCGAGTGGGCGGTGAAGAGGATTGGCACGCTGGCACGCTCTTCGGTGGTGAAGTGGCGCTCCAGCGCTTCGGTCACTTTCCTGGCGACGGCGTCGATGAAGGCCGGCTCATCTTTCCAGCTTCGCACCTGCGTTACCGGCATCGAGACACCCTGATCGCTGAGTGCCTTGTCGAGTTTGCCCATGTACGCGCCAACGCTCATGCGGCTGTAGTGCGGTGCCATGACGATCGCCGCGATTTCGTCGACGCCGTCCGCAATCATCTGCGGCACGACATCGTTGATATACGGGTCCCAGTGGCGCATGCCGACATAGGTCTTGTAGTTGATGCCTGCCTGGGCTGCTTTTTCGTTATTGAGTGCCTGTTCGACGCCCCGGGACTGGGCGTTCGTGATCTCGAGGATCGGTGAGCTCCCGCCTATCGCGCGGTAACGCTCGGTGATCTCGTCGATGAGCTCCTGGGATGTCGGCCTGCCTCCCCGGATGTCGGCCAGAAACGGCTCGACTTCTTCCACAGATTTCGGGCCGCCGTAGGCCATCAATATCACGCCGATTGTTCGCATTCTGTGACTTCCTGCTTTCTAGGTGGAATCTCGATCCTCTTGACCGTCATCTCGACCACAGTGGAGGATTCTCATTGCAAACCAATTCGGGGAAGAAGCGAGATCTCTGCGACCCAGAGGGTACCCCACGGTCGAGATGACCAGTGTTACTCTAGACTGCCTTCGAACTGATAGTTGTGCACCATCTCGACAACCGCCTGAACGTTCTCGACCGGGGTCTGCGGCAGAATGCCGTGGCCCAGGTTGAAAATATGCCCTGGTCTGCCGTCGGCAAGTTCGAGGATGGCATTGACCCGCGTTTCGATCTCGTTTCGTGGCGCGAACAATACGAGCGGGTCGAGGTTGCCCTGCACTGCACGGTCATGGCCGACAAGATCCCAGCCGCGATCGAGCGGAATACGCCAGTCGACTCCGACAACGCTCGTGTCCGCTTCGGCAACGAGATCAAGCATCCCGGCAGTGTTTGTTCCAAACAGAATTGTCGGCACGCCTTCAGCGTTTACCTCGTCGAAAATCCGCTTCGTGGCGGGCAGAACATAGCGGCGGTAGTCGTCGGGAGCCAGTGAACCGGCCCAGGAGTCGAACACCTGCACGCACTGAGCTCCAGCTTGGATCTGAGCCTTGAGGTAGTCGATGGTCATCGTGGCCAACTTCTCCATCAGGAGATTCCAGGTTGGCTCGTCGCCATACATCAGCGCTTTGGTGTGCTGGTAATTGCGTGAGGAGCCACCTTCAATAGCGTAGCTTGCCAGCGTGAACGGCCCACCAGCGAAGCCGATCAGCGCAACCTCGTCGTTCAACTGGCGCCGCACGATAGAGATTGCGTCGAGGGTCGATTTCAGATGTTTGGCTGGATCGAAGCCACGCAACGCTTCAATTGAAGCGCGATCGCGCAAGGGATTGTGCATGACTGGGCCTTCGCCAGCGGCGAATTCGAGATCCATACCCATCGGGACGAGCGGCGGCAGGATGTCGGCGAAGATGATGGCCGCGTCAACTCCCAGCTGTGTCACCGGCAGCAGTGTGACCTCAGCCGACAGCTCGGCACTGGAGATAATTTCAAGGATGGAATGGTTTTCACGGATGGCACGGTACTCGGGCTGATAGCGGCCGGCCTGGCGCATAAACCAGACAGGAGTGCGGTCGACCGGCTCTCTCCGGCAGGCCGCCAGGAATCGTTCTGCTTTCTGCACCCACACCTCGCTCACGTCCGACAGGCCAAGACGCCCCGGAGATTGTACCAATCGAGGCGGTTTTGGGCGGACGAAGCGCTAGTGTCCAGGGGTGGTTACACCACGACCATGATCTCGTCGAGTGGCTTCTTGGTGATGACCGGGACCGTGCAGCCGGTGGCTGGGTAGCCAACTGGGAGGACGACGAAAGGACGCTCGTTGCCGGGACGGTGCAGGATCTCGTTCAGGAACTTCATCGGGCTGGGGGTGTGGGTGAGGGTGGCCAGCCCGGCGGTATGCAGCGCCGCGATTAATATTCCGACGGCGATTCCCATGGATTCGCCGGGATAATAGTGCTTGACGCGCTGTTGAGCGCCATTGGGAAGCTGCTTGATGCCGTAGTCGAGCCGGAAGGCGACAATGATATAGGGCGCGTCGGTAAGATGCGGCTTGCGCCAGTCCGTTCCAAGCGGCGCTAGCGCCGCCAGCCACTCGGCGCTCATGCGGTGCTCGTAGCTCTCGCGCTCTTCCTCTTCGGCGGCGTCGCGGATCTGTTGTTTTACCTCGGGGTCTTGAACGACGACGAAGCGCCAGGGTTGCTGATTTGCCCCGGAGGGCGCAGTGCCAGCGGTGGCGATGGCGTTCTGGATGATCTCGATCGGGACCGGGTCCGAGGAAAATGAACGGATGGTTCTACGCTTGCGCAACATGTCACGGAAGGCAGCCGAGCGCTGGATGCTCTCTGCGGCCGGCATGCGGGTAAATTCCAGAGGCATAAAACCATTGCTATGGTGATTCATCGATCGAGTCCGTTCAACCGTCGGCGGACGATGCGTGGCGGAAGTGTACTCTCCATCAGGCGCTGACAGCAGCCATCCTAAGCGGTTCTCCTAAGAAAATACTGAGAGAAGCAACCGGCGATTGTATGATCGGACATTGGCTCGTGGCCTGACGATGTTGCAATCATCTCGCATTGCCTAGCGTCATCGCTCTGCGGCGCCCAGAGAACGATGACCGAAACCGGACAACGTCTGGCCGGTTATTATTCGTCCAGTTCTTGACGTAACCATCTCAATTGCGGCGCATGAAACAGCAAAAGCGCCCAATTCACCGTATTTGTGTACCAATTTCCAAATACATCTTGACAATTCTCATAATCTTTCATAATATCTGAACAACACGAGACTGATTCTCTTGCTAGCGCTTCAGTCAATAGCAATTAGTCGGTAAAAGTATCGAAGGAGAGCACAATGCAGAGCCATCCAT
>JACCZH010000170.1 GCA_013696045.1 Chloroflexia bacterium | reverse complement strand
TCCTTCATCTCCGGCGTCACCGATGTCGTTGATTCGCTTGAGGTTATGGACATGGAGGACGACCACCCGAACGTGCTGTTCGGCATGCCAACCCGGCCTGACGAGTGGGATCTAAGGCCCCGCGATGTTAACCTGGACGAGGTTTCACTTGAGGAGATTACAACCTCCGACGCCGGCAGCGTGGGCGATGAGCTGACCTCTGACGAACGGGTTTCCGTGCAAGAGGGAGTGCCCTACTTCCCGCCGACCGACCCGCCGGTTGACATCTCCGACGATCCAGACGGCATCGAGGTTGCGGCGGGATTCCAGTCCACATCCATGGATGAAGACGACGAGGTGGAGCAGGACGAAGACCTGCAAGAGCACGACGGAGTTCAGGACAGCAAGATCGTGGACGAGGTCGTGCGCGAACTGAACGAAGACGCCGCGACAACCCAGCTGAATATCCACGTTGCCTCGGTGCGCGGCACCGTCTACCTGACTGGTTTCATCTCCGACCCCAACGATGGCGACCTGGCTGCGTCCGTTGCCGAGCGGGTGGACGGCGTGCGCCAGGTGGTTGAGCGGCTGGTCGTTGGCGAGCGCCCGGTCGCGGTGCTCCGGCCGGTGATGCCGCATTCCCCCAACGCTCCCAAGAATCAGGTGGCTGTGCCCAGCGCGGCCTGGCGCTCGACAGTTGCCCGCAACGAGCGATGGCTGCAGGCTGAGCGCGGCAAGGTTCGAGCACAGATCGATGAGCGCCGCGAAGAGATTGCCAGCTTCGGCCGCGACCAGGCGGACGAGGGCACCGTCACCAACCATCAGGGCGATCTGGGCAGTGATGTCATGATGGCGGAAACGATGCAGACAGAGCTTTCCAGTATGGAAGATGAGATTGACGCCATACACGAGGCGTTGCAGATGATGGAGGACGGACGTTATGGGATCTGCGTTACCTGTGGCCAATTGATCGATCCCGCCCGTCTGCGAGCCAACCCACTGGCGATACGTGATATTCAGCATCAGCAGGAGTTCGAAGACGAAGAAGGCTCGTCGATGGACGACAGCCAACGCCGCGGTATTGGCTAGGAAGTGCCGATGCCATGCTCTTCACAGACCGGCATGAAGCTGGAAAGCGGCTGGCCCGCGTTCTCATGACCTATCAGGCTGACTATCCTGTGGTGGTTGGCCTGCCGCGTGGCGGCGTCCCGGTTGCCTATGAGGTGGCGAGAGCGTTGTGCGCGCCGCTGGACGTCCTGGGCGTCAGAAAGCTCGGCGCACCCGGTAACCCTGAGTACGGAATTGGGGCTATCTCCGAAGAAGGTGTTCGGGTGGCCAATCGCAACGACCTCGAAGAACTCAATATCTCCCAATCCATGCTGGATGATCTCATCAACCACGAAACCGACAAGTTGCAATCCCGCCTGGCGTCGATTCGCGCGACACACCCGCTGGTTGATGTCAGCGGCAGGACAGTGCTGCTGATTGACGACGGCCTCGCGACCGGGATCACGGCCGCCGCGGCTGCTCGTGCCCTGCGCCTGCGCGGCGCAGCGAAGACCGTGCTGGCGGTCCCTGTTTGTGCCGCATCAATGCCGGAAATGCTGAGAGATGAGGTGGATACCCTGCACTGTGTTGCGTCCCCTGAACGTCTTGGCAGCGTCGGCAGCTGGTACGAGGATTTCAGCCAGACGACGGATGAAGAGGTGTTGGTGTTGCTGGCCGCGAGCCGGCTAGATGAATGATATCTTCGTACGGGCTAGGCCATGCCTCGCCCGTACGAGATTGCAGCAAGCCTGGTTATCGAATTAATCAGGGAAATTCCATCGGAAGGAACGATCCGTGGAGCTTATCTTGCGCGATGTTGAGCCTGGTGACCTGACCGCATTCTTCGAGTACCAGCTTGACCCAGCAGCGAATCATATGGCGGCGTTCACGGCGAAGGATCCGACCGATCGGGAGGCGTTCGATGCACGTTGGGAACGGGTACTAGGCGACTCCAGGATCACCAAGCAGACTATCGTCGTCGATGGAGTCGTAGCCGGTACCGTTTTCTGTTTTCCTGACTTCGGAGATCTTGAAGTCAGCTATTGGATCGACCCCGCCCAATGGGGTAAGGGCATTGCAACCCACGCCCTGCAACTCTTCCTAGCGCATGTATCAACCCGGCCCTTGTATGCGCGAGCCGCTAAAGACAACCACGGGTCGATCCGGGTGCTTGAGAAGTGTGGGTTCGTCAAGCCCGGCGAAGACAGCGGATTCGCAGACGGTAGAGGCGAAGAAATAAAGGAATGTCTTTTCAAACTCGGCGAATGAACCGATTTGCAACGGGCTGTTACCCCGCCACGCTCGCCGTCTGCTGCTCTTCAACGGCCTGGATAGCTTCGTCCAAACGCAGGGAGATGGTGCGGGAGACGCCGTCGTCGCCCATGGTGACGCCGTAGAGGGTGTCGGCGCCCTCGATCGTGCCGCGGTTGTGGGTGATGACGACGAACTGGGTGGTGGTTGCCAGGTCGCGCAACTCGTCCTTGAAGCGCACGACGTTTGACTCGTCCAGCGCGGCGTCCACCTCGTCCAGAAGGCAGAACGGACTCGGGTTCACCCGTTGAATGGCGACCAGCAGCGCAACAGCGGTCAGGGCCCGCTCGCCGCCGGAAAGCTGATTGAGCCCTTGCAGCCGTTTGCCGGGCGGCTGGGCGACGATATCGACACCTCCCGGTTCGTCTTCCTCGTCTCGCTGGCTGAGTTTGGCCGTGCCACCGCCAAATAGACGCTTGAAGGTCTGCTCGAACTCGGCTGCTACCTCGGTGAAGGTCTCGCTAAAGCTGTTGGCCATCTTGCGGTTCAGGTCGGCCAGAACCGAACGCAGCGACGCAGCGGCCTGCTCAACGTCGTCCAGCTGGCTGGTAAGAAATTGCAATCGCTCGGATTCGGCGGCGTGCTCCTCAAGCACATCCTCGCCGACGGCGCTCATACGGCGTAGCCGCTCACGCAGCCGGTTGATCTCCTTTTCGACATGCTCGCCTGTCTCGCCAGCTTCGGGTATCAATGTGGCGGGGTCTTCAACCCCAAGGTCGTTGCGCACCCGTTCCGAGAGGAAGACCTGCTCGTCCTGGCGGCGCGCCAGATCCAGTGCGGCGCGGTCGCGGGCGCGTTCAGCGTCGCGAACCCCGCCAATCGAGCGGTCCAGTTCCTGTTCCGCGGTAGCGATTCTCGGCGCTAGTGACTGCCGGTCGGCCAACAGTGGCTCAACCTCGGCCTGTTCGTTGCTGATGACGGTCTGCAAGCGCGAGATTGCAGTTTCCAGCTTTGCCCGCTGTTGGGCTTGTTCTGTACGCCCACCGGTCAGCCGTGCGATCTCGACGGCGCGGCTCTCCAATGCCTTCCCAGAGTGTGCGGCTTCGTGCCGCGCGCGCTCCAAGCCGGCATCGAGCGAGCGCAACCGCTCACGGGCAGAAGCGATCTCGACGCGGAGCTCGGCCAATGGCTCATCGCGCTCTACCGGGCTGGCAGCGATGCTCGCCGCAAGTTCGTCGCGGGCAACCTGTGCCGCGCGGCGGGTGGCGGTATGCTCGTCAAGCTCCGCGCGGACGCCGGTTTCGTCGATATGAAATTGGGCGTTGCGTGCCTCAAGCGATTGAGCCTGTGCCTCCAGACGCTCGATCGTGGCGTGGCTGTTGGAACGGTCGCGCCTCAGACGGTCATGTTCGAGGTCGAGTTCGCTTGCCGCAATCCGTAGCTGCTCGATTTCGTGGCGCTCGGTTGTGATCCTGATTTCTAACGCCTCAGACGCCTCTCGGCCGGACGCCAGCGCCTCGCGGCGTTCCACAAGCTCGCGTTCTCTCTTCTCGATGAGCTGGGGAAGAGTTCTGCGGTCGCGCTCGCGAGCCAGCAGTCCTGCCGAGCGTGTGCCGCTGCCGCCGGTCACGCTGCCTGAAGGGCGGGTAATCTCGCCGGCCAGTGTCACCAGTGTCCATCCTCGCGCGCGCTTCAGGATGCGGCGGGTGGTTTCAAGGTCGTCAACGATGAGCGTGCGGTTCAAGGTCTGCTGGACAACCGGCGCGATTTCGTCCGGGTACGTTACGAGCGTAGAGGCAATACCGGCGATGCCCGGCTCGTTCACGTCCAGCGTTGGCGCGTTTGGCTGGCGAACGCTGTCCAGCGGTTGGAACGTCGCCCGCCCGGCATGCTCTTTCTTAAGGTAGGCAATGGCGGTCTCTGCGTCGCTCCAACGCTCGACGATCACGTCCTGCAAGTGTCCACCGAGCGCGACCTCCATGGCCGTTTCATAGGCTTTGGGAACGTCGATCAGCTCCGCGAGTGTCCCACGCAAACCGGGCAAATCCAGCTTTCCGCGCCTGGCTGCCCGCAGCAGCGCCCGCACACCGGCATGGAGCCCCTCACCGCTTTCGTAGGTGCGCTCCAGTAACTCAAGTCTCGACCGGTGTCCGGCAAGATCGCGTTCAGCCCGGCCAATCTCACTCTGTTGCTCGTTGGCGACCTGGCGCAAGCCGGTCAATTCTTCTTGTTGGATTGTGAGCTGGTCTGAGCAGCCCTCCAGCGTGTGCTCCAGCTCGGCCCGCTTCTGACTGGCTGTCGTCAATGCGACGCTGATCGCTTGCTGTCGCTCGGTCTCGTCCTGAATCTGCCGCTCAAGCTGCCCGCGCTCGCTCTCAAAGCCGGCAAGCCGCCCGCTAAAAGATTGTAAACGGCCCTCGCTCTCGGCAATCTGCCGGCTCAGGTTGAGGATGCTTTGCTCAAGACCGGCCAGCTCGCGCTCGCGCTCGGCGCGTTGCTCCTGGGCTGAACGGGCATTCCGCTCACGCAACGCAAACTGGGTTTCCAATGATTCCAGCAATGCTCGTCGCTCGACGGATTCCTTCGAGAGCCGGTCAGCCTCGGTTTGCGCCGCCGCGCGCTGCGTTTCCAGTTCAGACTGCGATGTTTTCAGGTCAGTCAGTCGCGTCTCGACCGAGCGCGCTTCGGCGGCCAGGAGCTCTAGCTGATGGCGGGTAGTTGCCAGATCGCGCTCGTGCCCGGACAATTTCTCCCCGCGTTCCGTTTCGAGCGCCAGCAGTTGCCGTTCGCGGGAACGCAATCCAGCCAGCTCGCGTGAGGTCTGCTGGTGCGTCTCTTCAATACTTTTCAAGCGTCCGTCGGCAGCTGCCAGACCTGTTTTGGACTCGTCGATCCGGGTGGCGGATTCACTCCACAGCGCGCCGTAGTAGCAGCGTTGCAGCTCGCTCAACCGGTCCCGGACGACACCATATTCGCGCGCCTGCCGGGCGGAGCGCTCCAGCGAGCGCACTCTCGGCTCCAGCTCGGCCAGAATATCGTGCAGGCGCTGGGCGTTGCCGGCTGTCTCGGCCAGTCCGCGCTCGGCGTCGTTGGCGCGTAGGCGTAGCCCTGTGATGCCGGCGGCGTGCTCAAAGAGGCCGCGCCGATCTTCGGGCCGCTGGCTCAGCACCGCGTCCACCAGGCCCTGGCCGATGATCGTGTGCGATTGTCCGAGCGGCGCGGTGAGCTGCTGGATGTCCTTGAGCCGTACCCGGCTTCCATTTATAAGGTATTGACTCTCGCCGGAGCGATAGGCGCGCCGGGCGACAGTGATCTCGCTGAACTCCAGCGGCAGGTCGCCGTCGCTGTTGTCAAGCGTCAGCACTACTTCGGCCATGCCCAGCGGCGCCCGGCGATCCGAGCCAGCGAAGAGGATGTCCTCGGTCTTGCGGCCCCTCAGGTTGCTGTACTGCGACTCGCCCAGCACCCAGCGCAGCGCCTCAGAGACGTTCGATTTCCCAGAGCCGTTGGGCCCGACAATGGCCGTGATCCCCCGGTCAAAGGCGAACGTCGTCGGCGTCGCGAAGCTCTTGAAGCCGTGAATATCCAGCCGTTTCAGGAGCAGCGTCATGCCGGTCCAGCCTTCGGAGGGCCGATTACCTGGATGAATGCGCGTGTTGTCAGAATGTGCCCCACCCGTGTCCCTCGGCTCCAACCGTCGCGGAATCGTCAAACCACGATGCTACCACTCGGGGTATTGAGATTGCCGAAGTGACTAACTGAAGATCTCGGACACCGCGAGCCGGAAGCCGGGCAGCACGTCGCCGCCATCGAGCTGGTCATCGGTGGTGAGGATTTTCGCGGTATGGTCGGGAATATATACCGTGATGATGCGACGGCGTGGATCAACGACCCACACCATCCGTACGCCGGAATCGAGATAGCTCATCACCTTGTCAGTTACGTCGCTGATACGATCTGACGGCGAGTTCACTTCAACTACAAGATCAGGAGGTATCTCAACGAACTTGCTCCGGTCACGATCGTCCCGCAAACGGCTCGACTGCACAAAGGCAGCATCTGGAGCCAAGACGATGTCAGGATCACGAGCGATGAAGAAGCCAGTCTCAGCGGCATATACCGTTCCAAGATTATGCTGGCGCACGTGAAGCATGAGGAACCACAAAATCGACGCTGAGAGTTCGCCATGCTCATCCCCGGTTGGTGACATCTCGCGCAACTCTCCTCGTATCAGCTCGTGTCCGGCGCTGCCGCTTTCGCCTAGTTCCCAGAGATCTTCGGCGGTCATCAGCTTGGTCGTTGCCATTGCGAACCCCAGTCATGAGATGAACTGTGTTGATTGCCTGGATGCAGATGAACGATACATTACCGGTATTTTACCAGCGAATAAACCCAACCCTTAGCTCTTACGAAACAGTTGACTTTACAATATGGCACTGTTAGTATGCCTCCAGCGCGAGACAACTAACAAACACTTCAATACTAGGGAGGGCATACGGGTGGGCAACTTTACATCGTCTCCTGGTAACCGATCGTTGAGCCGCCGACGCTTGCTCAAGATGAGTGGGGCTGCCGCTGGCGGCATCACCTTGAGCTCACTGTATGGGTCGCAACTCGGCCTGCATGCGCCCCGCTTCGGCCCTCGGTTGACACAGGCCGCGCCGCCGGCCAACGAGCACTTCCAGCGCACTTGGGAAAGGACTGACCGGCCCGTCGTCGAGGGCATGGTCAGCCGGACATGGATGTGGGGTCCGGAAGCCTTTACCGGCGCGATGACGGAACCTTATGCTGAATCACCTGAAGAAATGCGAACGGTCCAGTACTTCGACAAGGCACGCATGGAGATCACCCATCCGGACAGCGGCGATCCCACCTCGATCTGGTACGTGACCAATGGCTTGTTGGTTGTCGAGCTGGTGTCCGGGCGCATGCAGACCGGGGATAACACGTTCGTGGACCGCACACCTGCGCAGGTCAATGTGGCCGGCGATGGGGACGACCCCACCGGTCCGACCTACGCGACCTTCGGCCCACTGCTTGACGCCGCACCGCTCGCGGTGAACAGCGCCATCGTTCAGCGCGTTGATCGGGCCGGAAACGTAACGTCCGATCCCGCGCTCGCGGATCAGGGCATCCTCACCGGCATCGTTGATGACGTGACCAACCACTCGATTGCGGCGCCGTTCTGGGAGTTCATGAACTCGTCAGGGCTGGTGTACGAGAATGGCAGCTATTCCCAGGACAACCTGTTTGAGAACGCGTACTTCGCCACCGGCCGTCCCATCAGCGAGCCGTACTGGGCAGATGTGAAGGTTGCCGGCACGGTCCGGTTGGTGCTCATGCAGTGCTTCGAGCGACGCTGCATGACATACACACCCGGAAACCAGCCCGGCTGGCTGGTAGAGGCGGGCAATGTCGGGTTGCACTACTACGCCTGGCGCTATGGGGATGATCCCGAACCGCCACCGCCACCGCCGCCGCTTGGAGATTTCTGCGTACCGGTTCCAGAAGGCTACAAGCCCAAAACAGCCCCTGCGGCGAAGCTCCAGAAGCTTGCTGAGAACAGTGTTGCGCCCAGCACTCTTGCGTCCATGTTCTTCCAGCTGGGGCGGCGCTACATGGCCGGACATAGTCCAGCGAACGAGCTGGAAGTTGCGGCGTTCGAGGCATTTGGTAATCTGCCGCAGGCCACCCGCGACATCCTGCAATGTTCCCTTGAGAAGATTGACGATCTGGCGCCCGAGGTGCGGGATCAACTCTTCGATCCGCGTTTCGATCTCAGTGACACCGCTGTCAACCCTGAAGATCTTGCCAATACCCTCGCCCTGGAAATCGTGATGCGAGCAAGCCAGACCATGTTTGGCGACGCCGAGTGCATGACCGAGGAGCGGCCCGGCCTGGCCAGAGTGAGCGCTGGGATCGACGGGGAAATCCTGTTTACGCCGACGATCTTTCGCATCAATGATCTGCGGACGATCGAGTTCAGATTGACTCTCCAGCAATATGAATCTGATGAGCTACAACAAGTGTGCACAGTCGTGCCGATTGACGGTGATGGCGACGGAGTCCCCGACAGTTCCCAGCTCAATTGCCAGACACAGATGGCGCCCTGTCCCGGGCATATGATCGATAACGTCTGCATGAGGGTTCCTGAGGTGCGTGCCGGTGAGATGGTCAAGCTGACCGGAGCCAACTACTTCAATGTCGCCGCCAAAGTGCGTTTTCAGATTGGCGAAACGACCCGTGACGTTGAAGCGCATGTGTGCGGCGATCTTGAGACGCCGCTCACCGAGACCGTAGACGGCTCAGAGCGCGTTATTAGAGACAACCGCGTTCAGGACCAGCTCACGTTTCAGGTTCCCATGGACCTCGCGTCAGGTGTTTACATGATTCAGGTGGTCGTCCCGAACAACACGGGGACCGGGCCGTTTCCCGAATACTTTGGCATATACGAGTACATTCGCGTGGTCGCGCCACCGACCGCTACCTTCGACATCGCGAGTGAGGTGCTGACTTGCATCGAAGAGACCTCGCCGGCTTCCTTCGGGTCTGACGAGGTGGGGTTGCGGATCGTGACCGTCCCGATCGAACTCAACGGGACGCTAGGCGCGTTTAGGGACCACAAGTTC
>JACCZH010000166.1 GCA_013696045.1 Chloroflexia bacterium | reverse complement strand
GATGATACGCTCCGCACCCTGGCGAACCGTTTCGAGCTGCCAGACCTGCTACGGGTAAACCGGCTCTTTAGCGAGGTTGATTTTGCGATTCGAAACGGCGGCTTTCCTCAGCTTCCGATCGAATTGGCGCTGGTAGGCTCGATCGTCGAGGACCGGCCCGCTACCGGTCCGGCACAACGTGCCCCGGACCGAACCGTTGAGCCCAGTCGAGCACAACCCCCGGCTCGCCGCCCGGAGCCGGCGGCGCGGCCCGAGCCGGGGCGATCTGAATCAGCTCCTGCACCAGCAAAACCGGCTACCAGTAAGCCACAGCCTGTCGCGACCGTGGATGGATCGCTGGACGTGTTTGTCGCCAACTGGGAGATGATTCGTACCGAAGTAAAAACGGCCGACCGCAAGGTTGATGCGCTGCTGGCCTCGACCGATCCGGTGGAGTTTCGTGATGGAACGCTCTATCTGGTGGCGGCGTATCCATTTCATCGTGGCAAGCTGAACGAGCCCAAGGTGCGGCAAGTTATCGAGGATGCGGTTGAACGGATTGTTCAGCAGCAGGTAAACATCATGACAGTCTTGCATGGCGAGCTTCAGGCGACGGCCAGCCCTCGTAGCGGCGGTGGCGGGTCGAGTAACTCAAACGGCGGCGACACGTCGCGCGAGACGCAGACTGCGCCAGAGGAGCCCGATCCCCCTGCTGAGAATCCCGATGACGAAGCCTTTGTTAGCCGAGCAATCGCCATCTTCGAGGCTGAAGAAATTCGCTCGGAGGATCTGCCGGGGAGAAGATAAACTCGGCGGTGTTCCAACCTGTACTCGTCGCAATGTAACATGCCCTCGGTTACTCCTTTAGTCAGCAATGGACTGAAAGAGGAAGCGTGATTCTCCGGTGTCGGGGTTGAACCGTCCGATCAGGAAAGGCTCGAAGCCAACGTAGTCTGAGATTGTGTCAACGGTCTCGGCATTGCGGTGGACGGCGCGCCATAGCAGCCCTTCAACCGTCCACCAGAGATCTGTCACCCGGAACTCGTGCGTGACGGGCACGCGGATGAGCTCGCCTGAATCAATGTTGACGAGCGACAGCGAATGAAAGGTTGCGTCGCCGCCCTGTCCGGGAACGTTGACAGTGAAGGCGATGAAATTTCCGCCCGGCGATGCGGCCAGCTCCACTATTTCGGCGGCCGGGGCAAAGCTACCGCTACTCACCAGCAACTCCCGGCCGCTTCCGTTGGGGGTGATTGAGAACATTGACCCGCCCAAACTGCGCGATGACGCCACTCGCTCCTCGACGAACGCGATACGGCCGCGTCCCGGCAACCAGGCCGCCTCGGCTACCGACCGGCTGCCTTCCAGCGATGCTGCGCTCACCTCGAAAAGCTCGCCATCGAGGGACGAAACCCAGAGCGATGCCTGGCCATTGTCCGCGCGTGCGACGATCGCTAATCCTTGTCCGGTGGCTGACCAGTCAATGCTCTCAATCGTGCGGATGTTGTCCGGTAGCGTGATCTCAGTTGTCACGGCAGCTGGCCCGCCGTCCCCAGGTGACAGGTGAATAATTGCAACACTTGGGCCGTCATAGACGACGCCTAGCCGGGTAGCGTCCCACGACCAGACAAGCGCTGTTATTGCCGGATCCGCGTTCCGGCCGGCGGTGACTCGCGGCGGGAGAAGTGGCTCCCCGGGGGCGGCGCCACTCTCGATGATGTGGATAGCTTCGGCCGGTTGGGAATCTATCTCAGTCAGGATCACGATCGCGACACGTTGCCCTTGTGGCGCCGTGTCGTATGGTCCGAAGCGCGTGCCTTGTGGGAGCGCTGGATTGACCTCGTCTCCCGTTAGTTGCCAGAGATCGCGCCCGTTGCGGAAGAACACGCGCTCGATAGGGTCCAGGGTCGGACCTGGATCAAGCAGCCCAACAACGAACTCGGGTATGGCCAACGCGGGATTCTCGGTCGGGGTAGGCGACGGTTGAGACTCCACTCCGTCCGGCGTGGGTAGCACGGTAAACCGGTCCCGTGCTGCCCCTGGAGCGCTCGGTTCGCCGGCGCAGCCAACCAGAAGGATGAACACGACCAGGAAGGCAGGGACACTTTTGCCGCACTGCTTGACATAGCGCCGTCGCCTGCGACATGTGACGAGGTTGGTAGGACATCTCACTCGTTGTTACACTCCCAGATACCGTGCCTTACAGGCACGAGGCGGGTAGTCGTGATTTCGGAGGGCCACCAGGTGAAGCTTGAACTCGAGACCGTTGAACGCATAGCCGCGTTGGCCAGACTTGGCCTCAGCCAGGATGAAATGGAACGCATGCGCGAGCAACTCTCAGTCGTGCTCGACCATATCTCGATGCTTGAAGAAGTCCCAACCGAAGATATACCACCAACCGCCCAGGTGATCGAGCTACAGAACATCATGCGCGACGACGTTGTCGAACCGTCACTCTCGCAGGAGCAAGTGCTCCTGAACGCACCGCGCAGCGAGGACGGCTTCATCAAAGTCAAGGCCGTGCTCGACGCTTCGTAACGCTACCGCGTAATGGCAGCAATATTCAATTAGCAAGCAGGAATGCGGAGACAACGACGTGATTAAGGTTCTAACCGCGCTAGGTTTGGTAGATGCTCGCCGGTTACTGGACAACCGCGAGATCAGCGCCGCTGAATTGACCGACGCCCACTTGAACTGGATCGATGAGATCGATGAGCAGGTGAAAGCGTTCATCACACCCATGCATGAACAGGCGCGCGGAATGGCGGCCGACGCCGACAGGGCAATCGCGGCAGGCGAAGCGTCTCCCATGACCGGCATTCCCGTGGCGCTCAAGGACATTTTCTGCACGGTGGACGCGCCCACCTCTGCCGCGTCCGAGATTCTCAAGGGTTATCGTTCACCAATGGACGCCACCGTCGTCGAACGGCTACGGGCGGCTCGGGCGGTGTTTGTCGGCAAGACAAATACGGACGAGTTCGCGATGGGCTCGTCGACTGAGAACTCCGCCTTCTTCACAACTCACAACCCGTGGGATCTGGAGCGCGTGCCCGGTGGAAGCAGCGGTGGCTCATCGGCCGCGGTGGCTGCTAACGAGGCGATGGTCTCGCTAGGGTCCGACACTGGCGGCAGTATTCGACAACCCGCTGGTTTTTGTGGTGTCGTCGGGATGAAGCCGACCTATGGCCGGGTGTCGCGCTTCGGCTTAATCGCGTTTGCCAGCTCGCTGGACCAGATTGGACCGTTCTCGCGCTGCGTCGAAGATAGCGCCATGACATTGCAGGCAATCGCGGGACACGACCGCAGGGATGCCACCTCCGCTCCGGTTGAGGTGCCGGATTACCTCGAAGAGCTGCGGGCCGGCGTCAAAGGCTTGCGCGTCGGGATAGCGGAAGAGTTTAGCTCGGTTGAAGGCATGGAGCCGGGCGTCAAGGAAGCGTGCGAAGCGGCCTATGCCATGTTTTCCGAGCTGGGGGCCGAGCTTGTTCCCGTGCAGCTGCCGAACGCGAAATACGCTCTGCCAACGTATTACATCACCGCCCCGGCCGAGGCGAGTGCCAATCTGGCGCGTTTTGATGGCGTGAAGTACGGCTTGAATATCGAGTCAGACACACTGCTGGATACTTATCTGCGCACGCGAGGCGAAGGCTTTGGACCGGAGGTGAAGCGCCGGATCATGCTTGGCACCTATGCGCTGGCGTCGGGCTACTACGACGCCTATTACGTGAAGGCGCAGAAAGTGCGCACGTTGATCAAGCGTGATTTCGACCGGGCGTTTGAGGGCGTCGATGTCATTCTTGCCCCCACCTCGCCGACGGTGGCCTTTAAGATCGGCGCGCGGGTGGACGATCCGCTCCAGATGTACCTCTCGGATATCTTTACGATTCCGGCCAACATGGCAGGATTGCCGGGCATATCTATTCCGTGCGGCTTCTCGGAAGGGCTGCCGGTGAGCTTGCAGATTATGGGTCCGGCGTTCGGAGAAAGTGTGATTTTCCGCGCGGCGCACGCCTATGAACAGGCCACCACCTGGCATAAAGAACGCCCGGCGTTGCTTCGAGAGCGAGCGGACACTACCGTATGATTGTGCTCGAGATAGCTCACGCGGCCCTTACACGGCACCGTGGCCGTATTGCTATTCTGATGCTCGTGCTGGTCTGGGGCTACTTTCTGATCGCCTTCGGCGAGCAAGCCTGGCGAGCACGCGAACTTCAGGAGGACGTTGACGGGCAACAGGCAGCGATCGCGGTGTTGGCAACGGAGAACGCTGCGCTCCAGGCTCAGGCTGACCGCTACGCCACCGACGCCTATCTCGATTACGCCCAGGCTATTGCCCGGCGCGATCTGAACCTCGCCAATCCGGGTGAGACGGTTTTACTTGTGCGTTGGGAGGCCGGCCAGGCGCAAGCGGACACGCTGGATGTCTCCAGTGATACCGATACCGGCCAACGTCCGAACTGGCAACGCTGGCTGGATCTGTTCTCGGGCGATTGACCCACTTCCTGATCCCCTGCCATCTGTCGAGAGGGCAACTGTGCTTCAAAACCCAGATCCCCAGGTTGAGAACCCGTCGCGTATGGAGCGAACCGACGATGTCGATTTCACCGTTACCCCCGCCGTTCTGGGACGTCTTCTGCTGGGGATTACCGGAATCCTGGTCGTTGCCTATCTGATCTTCGCGATCAACAGTGAGATCCTGGGTTCCGAATTCTTCGGCTCCACAATCTTGTATGTCCTGTTTGATCTGCATGGCGAGGTTACGGTTCCCACCTGGTATTCGTCCATGTTGTTGCTTGGCTGCTCGCTGGTGCTGGCTGCGATCGCCGTCCTCAAGCTGCGGCGACGGGATCGCTACGGACGTCACTGGGCCGGGCTCTCTATCGTCTTTCTGGGGTTATCGATTGAGGAGTCGGCGGATCTGCATGGCGCTGTCTCTCAACAACTGCAATCGATCTTCAACACCGGCGGCGC
>JACCZH010000161.1 GCA_013696045.1 Chloroflexia bacterium | reverse complement strand
CTCGGCATGCACCCGCGCTGCGGCACGCTGAACGGCTTCATGAGCCATACCCACTTGCCAAACTTCCGCATGGCCCTTGACGGCAAGCTGATCACCGAGTGCCACGAATTCGCCTGGGACCGCGGCTTACCGCTGATTGGCGTCACTGGCGATGCCGCGCTGGAGCGTGAGCTGGACGGTGGATTGAGTGGAACGCCGTTCCTGGCCGTCAAGCACTCCACCAGCCGGACAGTAACCGCCCCGGCTGATGAGGGAACAGAGGCGCTGCGAACATTTGCCCGCCAGTGTGCTCTCGACTGGAGTGAGCGTCCTGCGGCTCGTCCTCCGGAGCGGTTTGCGCTGGAGATCTCCCTCGACCCTCAACTGGTGGAGCATATTGAGCCGGCCGCCGGCTTTATCCGCCAGAGCGAAGCCGTTGTCGCGCTGAGCGGGACAGACTGGCAGCGAGACGCTCAGCCCGCGATCAAGGCGGCCTTCGCCGCGGCGTTGCGGCCTTGGATTGCGACGCTGGACGGCGTGACGCTATCAAGTGAAAAAGTCATGCTTCAGCAGGATCCCGAGAAGCTGGTGCGCTTTCGTGAGTATCTCCACGACTGGATGACCTCGCAAGACGCGGCGTGGGTTGTGTAGTGAAGCTGATCGGCATCGACGGTTGCAGGTCTGGCTGGCTCGTGGCGACGAGCGGAGATGCCCGCTTAACGCTCTCGTTCGAGATCGTGGCTGACCTTGCGTCTTTTCTCAACGATCTGGACGAAAGCAACGCGCGGGTCGTCATCGACGTGCCGATCGGCTTGCCGCCGGATGGAGCGCGCGCGTGTGACCTCGAAGCGCGGCGCTATCTGGGGAAACCTCGCAATAGCAGCGTCTTTCCGGCCCCATGCAGAGCGACGCTCGCCGCGCGGACGTATCAGGATGCGTGCGATCTCAACAGCCAGGCGTCAGGCAAAAAAGTCTCGCGGCAGATGTTCCACATCCTCGACAAGATCCGGGATATCGACTCGTTCGTGACACGCGACCGGCAGCGATGGTTTCGGGAAGCTCACCCAGAGCTGATCTTCGCTGTTCTTGGAGGAAACGAGCGAGGCCTCACGCACTCCAAGAAGACTCCTGAAGGAGAGCACGAACGGCTCGCCATTCTTGAAGCGTATGTTCCGGACTTTGATGTTCGCGCCGTGCGTGTGCAACTAGGTCTCGCAGCTGCCGCCCGTGACGACATCATCGACGCCGTTGCCTGCTTGGTAACGGCACGGCGTCTCGTAAGCGGCGACGCTATGGTACTTCCGGTGGGGCCGGCGCCGCTTGATGCGCGTGGTCTGCGGATGGAGATGGTCGCCTGAATTGCCGCCGTTTTACCCACTCCGCCGAATCGGTATCTGTGCTTGATTTGCCATACAAGCCGTGTTATTGTCCGCCCACAATACAGCACGGCTTCACAACAAGGAGGGTTCAGATGTCCGGGTACTACGATCTTGGCAGCCACACCCGAACGGTCTCCACATCCTCAGCGGACGCGCAGCTCTGGTTTGATCGCGGGTTCAACTGGACCTACGGTTTCAATCATGAGGAAGCGATCAAGTGCTTCGAGAAAGCGGTCGAACTTGATCCTGATTGCCCGATGGCCCACTGGGGCATCGCCTACGCCGTCGGCCCCAATTACAACAAAGCGTGGGATGCCTTCGACGAGGCTGAGTTGGCCGAATCGCTGGCGAAGGCGTTTGCCTCGACCGAACGGGCGGTGTCTCTGCTGGGCAAGGTCACTCCGGTTGAGCGTGCACTGATCGAGGCGTTGCAATCCCGCTATCAAGCGTCTGAACCACCCGTGGACGTGGCAGATTTTGCAGTGTGGAACGACGCCTACGCCGACGCCATGCGCGCCGTCTATCGCGAATATGGCGATGACCTCGATATCACGGCACTCTTCGCTGAAGCGCTGATGAACCGCACGCCCTGGCTGCTCTGGGATCTGCCGGCCGCTTGTCCGTCCGAGGGAGCGAGCACGGTTGAAGCGATCGAGGCGCTAGAGAAGGCGCTGAAGACCATCGAGAGCCGGACGCACCCTGGCGTGCTGCACATGTACATCCATTTAATGGAGATGTCACCGCATCCCGAAAAGGCGCTGCGGGCGTCCGACTGGCTGCGGGGCCTCGTGCCCGACGCCGGCCACCTGGAACACATGCCCACCCATATCGACGTGCTCTGCGGACATTACCTCAATGTGGTGACTTCAAATCAGGACGCCATCGTGGCCGACCGCAAGTTCCTGGAGCGCGAGGGCGCCATGAACTTCTACACCCTCTATCGCACCCACAACTACCACTTCAAGCTGTATGGCGCGATGTTTATGGGACAGTATGAGACGGCCATGCAAGCCGCAGCCGAGATGCTCAGTACGATTCCGCACGAGCTGGTCGCGACCGAGGTGCCACCGATGGCCGACTGGCTTGAAGGGTTCGTACCCATGAACATGCACGTCCTCATCCGCTTCGGCAAGTGGCAGGAGATCATCGGCACTCCGCTGCCGGACGACCCGCTGCTCTACTGCGTCACGACCGCCATGATCCACTACGCCAGGGGCGTTGCGCTGTCCGCCACCGGCCGGGTTGCCGAAGCCGAGCGGGAGAAAGAGCTATTCGAGGCCGCGGTTAGCCGTGTGCCGGACACGCGCTACCTGTTCAACAACTCCTGCCTGGATATCCTGGCCATCGCCGCCGAGATGCTGAACGGCGAGCTGGAGTACCGCAAGGGCAACTTCGACACCGCCTTTGCTCACCTGCGCCGCTCCATCGAGCTCGACGACGGCCTGCCCTACGATGAGCCCTGGGGCTGGATGCAACCCGCCCGCCACGCCTACGGCGCATTGTTACTGGAGCAAGGCCACGTCGCCGAAGCCGAAGCCGTCTACCGCGCCGACCTGGGCCTGGACTCCAGCCTGGCGCGTGCCTACCAGCACCCCGAGAACGTCTGGAGCCTGCACGGCTACCACGAGTGCCTGATGCGCCTGGGCAAGCACGAGATGGCCGGCATGATTAAGCTGCGCCTCGACCTCGTCGCGGCTCGTGCAGACGTTCCGATTGAGGCGTCATGTTACTGCCGGATGTCGCAGGCGGCGTGAGCTCCATCTGCGTAAGCGGTCTACGTCTCGGAACCCAGTGCCTGTAAGACGGCAGTAAAAGAACTTCGGTGAGGAAGGGCTTCATGGACATCTACGAAGCGCTGTACACGAC
>JACCZH010000156.1 GCA_013696045.1 Chloroflexia bacterium | reverse complement strand
CTTGCGCGTCGGGATCGTCGTGTTGCGCTCGATCAATGGAGTTGAGACGCCTCCCAGGGTTTCGATACCCAGGGTCAGAGGCGTAACGTCGAGCAGCAGGATGTCCTTCACCTCACCACCGAGCACGCCGGCCTGAATCGCCGCGCCGATCGCAACGACCTCATCCGGGTTGATGCCCTTGTGTGGCTCCTTGCCGAAGAAGTCAGCGGCAGCCTTCTGAATGGCCGGCATACGGATCTGGCCGCCTACCAGCAGGATCTCGTCGATCTCGCCTTTGGCGATCTCGGCGTCCTTCAACGCGGCCTGCATTGGGCCGATGGTGCGCTTGATCAGATCGTCAACCAGCTGCTCCAGCTTGGAGCGCGAAAGCGTGACGTTGAGATGCTTGGGTCCGTTCGCGTCGGCGGTGATGAATGGCAAATTAATGTCGGTCTGCTGCGCCGACGAGAGCTCGATCTTTGCCTTTTCAGCGCCTTCCTTGAGGCGCTGCAGAGCCATGCGGTCGCTACGCAGGTCGATGCCCTCTGCGGACTTGAACTCATCAGCAAGCCAGTCGATGACCCGCTGGTCGAAGTCGTCGCCACCAAGGTGGGTATCACCGTTGGTCGACATCACCTGGAACACGCCCTCGGAGAGGTCGAGCACAGAGATGTCGTAGGTGCCGCCACCAAGGTCGTAGACGGCGATCTTCTCGTCTTCTTTCTTCTCAAGCCCGTAGGCAAGCGCGGAGGCCGTCGGCTCGTTGATGATGCGCAGCACCTCAAGGCCGGCGATGCGTCCGGCGTCTTTAGTTGCCTGGCGCTGGCTGTCGTCGAAGTAGGCCGGGACCGTGATTACTGCTTTGTCGACAGGCTCGCCCAGATAAGACTCAGCGTCGGTGCGCAGCTTCTGAAGGATCATTGCCGACACTTCGGGCGCGGTCATCCAGCGCTCGCCGATCTTGAAATCGATGCCGCCGTGCTCGCCCTTGCGCACTTCATACGGCACAAGCTTGAGGTCACGCTGTACTTCGGGGTCTTCAAATCGACGACCTATGAAGCGCTTTACCGAGAAGACGGTGTTCTTCGGGTTGGTGACGGCCTGCCGCTTGGCAAGCCGGCCAACCAGCCGCTCGCCACTGCTGGATTCGGCGACTACTGAAGGTGTCGTGCGCTCGCCCTCAGCGTTTGGGATGACCGTTGGCTTGCCCGCCTCGATCACGGCAACGACCGAGTTGGTGGTTCCGAGGTCAATTCCGATTGTTCTAGCCATTCTTGCGTTCCTTTCGTCCGGTTTCGTGACCGCTATTGATTACTATCGGTATCAATGTGTTGTTCTTCGTCCACGCCGTCAGACGCAATTGAGCCTACTTTTACCATCGCCGGGCGCAATACCCGATCCTGGATCAGGTAGCCACGCTGAAACTCCTCGACCACCATGTGATTGCCAGTGGTGGTTTCATCGAACACGACGGCTTCGTGGCGGGCTGGGTCGAACAGCTTCCCGACCGAGTTCATTGCCGTTACGCCTTCCGACTCGAACGTCTTCCAGAGATTCGACTCGATCAGGCGAAACCCCTGTGCCCAGCTGTTGCCATCGACCTCCGTCGGAAGAGTCTTCAGCGCCCGGTGAAAATCGTCAGCCACCGGGAGGAGCTTGCGCAACGTGGTCTCCACTGCGCGTGCCCTGACTTCGTCCTGTTTCTGCTCCATCCGCCGCCGATAGTTCTGGAGCTCGGCCTGCGAGCGTAGGAGATCGTCAGCAAGTTTTTCGCTACGCTCACGTTCGCGCTCAAGCAGCGTGACTAGCACTCCCTCTTCAATCTCAGTCTCGACCCCGGTTTCAGGGTTCTCAATCTCAACATCGTCAAGCGTATTCTTCGCTTCTTCGTTAGCCTTCACAAATTCCTCACTCATGACACCGGTTATCCGTTAGGCGCGATAGTACAAATCGCGCATAAGATCGCTTACCAATTGAGACATGTAGCGGACCGACGAGATAGAACGCTCGTATTGCATGCGGCGCGGTCCTAGAATGCCGACAAGCCCTGTTACCTGGTTGCCGACCCCATAGCTTGCCACAACGATACCGAACCCTCTCAACTCGTCCGCGACATTCTCGTTACCAATGAAAATCTGAACATCGCTATTCTCTGCAAGCTGCGGCAACAAGACCGACAATATTGATCCGCCGCGTAGAAGGTCAAGCAACGGCCCAAGTTCCTGACTGTTACTAAACTCCGGTTGCTGCACGAGATATTCGATTCCCTGATGATGCACGGCGGAACGTTCGCCAGATTCAGCCGCCGCCAGTGTCTGCGCAACCTGCTTGCCGATGGCCTGGTCGATCCCTGTTAGCATTAGCACCGCGCGGCCGACTTCAGGCACCGTAAGGTCCCGAAACTGCTCGTTTAAGCGATCCGCGGCAGAGCTGAGGTCTGACTGGCTTACCGGCGCGCTGAAATGGATCATCGCCTGGTTGATCGAACTCTCCTGCGTCACCAGGATCAGGAGCGCGACACGATCTTGCAATGACAACAGTTCGAAATGCCGCAGACGGGCCAGTGTCATATGCGGAGACGTCACCATCGACACGTTTCCCGCGATCTCCGCGAGTACGCTCGCGGTGAGTTGGAGCCAGCTTTCAAGTTGTGACTCGACTTGCCGGAACTGGTGGCGGATCATGATCTGGTCGTTTTGCGGGAGGGTGGAACTCTGAGCAAAATGCTCCACATAATAGCGATAGCCCAGATCGGTCGGAACGCGCCCACTAGACGTGTGTGGGTGCTGGATGTAGCCCATACGCTCAAGAGCCACCATCTCATTACGGACTGTCGCTGAAGACACGTTTAGCGGATAGCGGTCGATGAGGGTTTGTGATCCCACCGCGCGCCCAGTATCCACGTACTCCTCAACGAGAAATCGCAGAATATAGCGTTGTCGTTCTGGAAGATACTGTTTCATCATCGCAATGTTACCTATCTTAGCACTCTCACCCGTCGAGTGCTAACCGTCGCCGATGATAACAGTTGACACAGCTGATGTCAAGGTTGTGGTACTTCTGCCTGCTGTTCGGCGCCGCCATCAGGCAGATCCTCGCCATCGTTCTCCCCGTACGTCCGCGTCTTCCACAATGCGACGATCACCGTTCCAACGGCAACGGCTGCCGCGAGAAGGATTACCGTCCCACCCCCAAGTAGAGCACTGACGCTGACACCAGCACCCTCGCTGTCCGGTGGCCTGTCGCCCTGATAACCGAGCGACTGTTTCCATTGGGAGTCGAGCTCATCGATCGTGATCCCGAGAACTGACTCCACCGCCCGATCGTGGCTCACCTCTTCGCGATAGACTGAAATGAGCTCCCCAACTCTTGCTCTGCCGTAGGTTTCCACGAGGTAAGCGACAACTGACACGCTCTCAGCATAGGAGAGGAGTGCCTGATCGGGATCGAGCGGGAAGCTGGATTTGAGTGCGCCGAGAGGAATGAGTCGTCCATCCCTGACCGCCCGGTCAAGAATTGGACTCAGACGCTCGTCGCCGGTCACCTGCACATAGGTTGCCAACCCCTCGTCCAGCCATGGCGGAGGCGAGTTATACGGGTTACGTGAGGCCTGGTGGACAACGATGTGGCTAACCTCGTGCGGAATCATTCTGGACGTTTCTCGCGCAGCGCCGCCGCCAGGCGCGATCTGGGCGACGATGTGGTTTAACGCCGAGTAGGCGACGCCACCGATCCAGTCTGCGGAGTTGGGCGGCATTGCGTTGCCAAAATCGCGGCCGTTGGCGTAGACGATGATCCTGATCGTCTCCACGGCCTGCAGTCCATATTGCTCGTCGAGCTGGATCAAGGTGCTATTGGCGGCGCTGAGGATGTCACGAGCGTAGTCTTCCGAGCCGTCGTACCACCAGACCGACAGCAACCCGCCATCAATTGATTGCCACTCAAATCGCTCGTCGATGTAGAAGATAGTGGCTGGCTCTGATTCATGGACGTTTCCGTTGAAGTCAGTCACACGCCAGAAATACTCGATGTCCAATCCCGGCGGAAGATAGCGGACGCTCATGTTCGCCTGATAGCCTGCCCGGATGGTTTCGTCGCCGGTGAATTCTGGCTCGGCGAGGGTAAACGCGCTTGAACCGATTGCGCGCCAGAAGAGCTGCACCTCCACGATGTCGACGTTCGTTGTCGCCACGAGCGTGAAGTCTATTGTCTCAGGGAAGTCGGCGCGTGCACTGACCTCGATAAAGTCGATTGAAGGTGCATCCTGTGCAGCGACCGTTGGCGCAATCAACCAGAGAAGTGTCAACGAGAAAGAGAGCAGCAGGCCAAAAAGCGGCCTAGTCCGCATTTGCGACCTGCTGGCTCTCTTCGAGCTGCTGATGGAGATAGGCGTCGATCAGGGGATCAAGGTCGCCATCCAGGACGCCTGACACATTGCCGGTGGAGAAGTCTGTGCGGTGATCGTTGACCATCGTGTAGGGTTGCAGGACATAGGACCGGATGCGGTTGCCCCAACCCTCGACGACTGGCTCACCTTTGATCCGAGCCTGCTCGGCTTCGCGCTCGCGGATCTTGAGCTCGACCAGCCTCGCCCGCAGAATCTTCATGGCGCTCTCGCGATTCTGGAGCTGCGAGCGCTCATCCTGGCAGGAGGTGACGATGCCAGTCGGAAGGTGGGTGATACGCACGGCCGAGCTGGTCTTGTTGACGTGCTGGCCACCGGCCCCGGACGCTCGAAAGGTATCGATCCGCAGATCGTCATCCCGGATCTCGACGGTGTCGTCTTCCTCAACGGCAGGAAGGGCCTCGACCAACGCGAAGGCCGTATGACGACGATGGGCCGCGTCGAATGGCGAGAGCCGCACCAGCCTATGCGTGCCCGCCTCAGCCTTTATA
Source organism: Chloroflexia bacterium (assembly GCA_013696045.1). Classification (GTDB taxonomy): domain Bacteria; phylum Chloroflexota; class Chloroflexia; order Thermomicrobiales; family CFX8; genus JACCZH01. The sequence goes on along the minus strand of JACCZH010000156.1, from coordinate 1,380 downwards.
TAGCCGTAGGCATATGGACCACGCAGCTCGATCGTTGCGCTCTTGATGCCGGCTTCGTCTCCAGTCGTCCAGTCGAGAATTGTCACGCCGAAGCCGCGCTTTTCAGCCCAGCGCAAGTACATGCGCGAGAGCATCTCGGCCCAGTCCTGGGCGTCAACGCCACCGGTGCCGGCGTGAATAGCCAGAATTGCGTCGTGATCGTCGTAGGGCGTGTTGAGCAGTAGCTGGAGCTCAAGCTTGTCCAGTTCTCCGGCAAGCTCGTCCGCTTGGGTGCTCACTTCCTCAGAGAGGGATGCATCTTCCCCGGCGAGCTCTTCGAGTTCGATAAGGTCCGCCACCTGAGCGTCCATCTGCTCCCAGGTATCGACTGGATTCTTCAGCGAGGCCATTTGACGCATGACTCGCCGGGCGCGATTCGTGTCGCCCCAGAACTCAGGGTCGCTGGTTTGCGCTTCTAGCTCCTGGATTTGACGGCGTTTCTCAGCCAAGTCAAAGACGCACCCCGATCCGGTCGAGGCGCTGGCGCACTCCGGTGAGGAGGTTGGTGGTGCTTTGTTCCATGAAATTGGCCTTCCGCTTAACCATCGCGGAGAACGTACTTTTCAGCCTGTGAGTGTATCACTCGACCAGCGGATGACAGGTGGCTGCTCAACCGGTAAGATCCCCGATGGCGGAATGGTTGACCGGCGGACAGGATAGCTACCGTAGGATGAACACCTTCAAGGATCTGTTCCGCAACAAGCCGCTGTTGACCTTCATGGCCGGCCACTTCACTGTCGATATGTACGGTGGGATCCTTCCGGTTCTCTATCCTTTGATGGTGGCCGAGTTCTCGTTGGACAATGCCTCGGTTGGACTGATTGCACTCGCCTACACAGGCGCTGCGTCGCTGAGCCAGCCTTTCTTCGGCTATCTGGCGGACAGGTTTGGCAGCCGCTATTTCGCCGTGTTGAGCATGTGCTGGTCGGCGCTTATGGTGGGCCTGATCGGTTTCTCGCCGTCCTACGGCCTTTTGATTTTCTTTGCGTTCATGGCGGGGCTGGGGTCCGGCGCCTATCATCCGCAAGGCGCGAGCAACGCTTCGGCCGCGGTCGGAGATGTCAAGCGAAACTCGGCGCTGGCGTTCTATACCGTCGGCGGAACGTCCGGCTACGCGTTAGGCCCGATCATCGGCGCAGTTGCCTTCCTTATCCTGGGCCGCTACGGCACGATTTTCCTTTTGCCGTTCGGTTTCGTGGTGGCGTTCCTGATGCTGCGGCAACTGAAGAAGCTTGGGCTTGGCGTTTCCCAGTATCACGCAACCCAGCGCGCCGTTCAGGCTGCGGTGGAATGGCGTCCTCTGCTGCTCGTCATGGCCGTGGTGATGTTGCGGTCGTGGGT
>JACCZH010000151.1 GCA_013696045.1 Chloroflexia bacterium | reverse complement strand
GTGACGTAACCGACCGCCTGGCGACACTTCTGGAAGCCTGAGGTGACTATATTGTGACTAAATGGAGCAGGGAACGCGCAATAAGCGCATACAGAAGCCAAACCGTGAGACTGGGACGGGAACACCCGATTCTAGCACCCGGCAGGCATTAGGACAACGCAACCGTCAGATCGCGATGGCTCAATGCGTCCAGAACGGACGCCGCCACCTCATAACGCCCGAACGACGGCATGATGTAGACACCGTGCACCTGGTCGCGTGCCTCAAGCAACAACTCCTGGGCGATCTTGACGCCCTCGACCCTGCCCTGGCTGCCGGCCAAACGCATCCGCTCGCGGGCTGAGTCAGTTGGCCGGATACCTGGAACTTCGTTGAACAAGAACTCGGCGTGCCGGTGGCTCTGCAACGGCAAGATGCCGATGAGCACTGGAACCGTGAGTGGCCCATGTCGCCGTTCGTAGACCTCCAGGAAGTGTGTCCAGGTCACCATCTCATAAATCGGTTGAGTCATAATGAAATGCCCGCCAGCACTCACCTTCTGATAGAGGCGGTCAGACTCTTCTTCCAGATCGTCGCGAGTCGGATCGCAGGCCACAGCGATAGTGAAGCTTGCCTGCCGTCCAAGCGGCGATCCCGCGGCATCGGTGCCCGCGTTCATCGCCCGCAACACCTTGACCAGCCCGATCGAGTCTATGTCGTACACCGGAGTCGCGTTGGGATAATCGCCCAGGCTGGGCGGATCTCCGGTCAGCGCGATGATGTTCCGCACCCCAATGACGTGCGCGCCGATCAAGTCTGATTGCAGCCCCATCAGATTGCGGTCGCGGGTCGTGAAATGCAGGATCGTCTCAACACCGATCCGGTCTTGGATCAGGTAGCACAGAGCCAGCGCGCTCATTCTTATCCGCGCCATCGGGGAATCCGCCACATTGACGGCGTCGACTCCGGCGTCCTTCAACAGCTGTGCTCCCTGCAACACCTTCTCGGGATTCAAGCTGCGTGGCGGATCGATTTCAACAGCCACAACGAACTTTTTGCCGATCTTACGGCCAAGCCCGGTTGGCTCATCAGCCGGCAAGAGCACCTGCTGTTCGCGTGGCGTCTCGATAACAACGTCGCGAGGAGTCGTCGTCACTCCGCTGCGTTGGTCGAGCGCCGAGCGCATGGCTCGAATGTGCTCCGGCGTCGTGCCACAGCACCCGCCAATGATCTGAGCGCCTGTGTTGACCGCGTCCGTCACAAACTGTCCCATGTATTCGGGCGATGATGGATAGAGCAGCCGGTCTCCCACCTGGGTTGGCCAACCGGCATTAGGTTGGCCAGAAATCGGCATGTCGTCCGGCAAACACGCCCGGTAGGCCCTCAGTACGCGCATCACGCCCCGTGGACCGACACTACAATTGACGCCGATGACGTCAATCGCCAGATCCTGCAACGCTTTCGCGACATCTTCGACTGATTGGCCCGATATCGTGCGTCCGTCAGCGGAGAAGGTCATCTGCGCCACAATCGGCAGATCGCTGACCTCTCTAGCCGCCTTGATCGCTTCGGTCATCTCTTCGAGCGAGCCAATCGTCTCGATCATCAGCAGATCGACGCCGCCCTCAAGCAACCCTGAAATCTGCTCACGGTACGCCGCCCGCACCTCCTTCGGGTCCATCATGCCGACCGGAGGTAACGTCCTGCCGGTTGGGCCAACCGATCCCGCCACAAACACCGGCTGCCCGCTTACTTCCCGAGCGTCGCGGGCATGCTTGGCGCCCTGGAAGTTGATGTCGCGCACCATGTCACCAAGGCCGTGTTGTTCCAGCTTGAACCAGTTGGCTCCAAACGTATTCGTCTCAATTATGTCCGCTCCCGCGGCGATGTACTCGCGATGAATGTTGACGACCGCGTTCGGGTCGGTCAGGTTCAGTTCGTCAAAACAGCCATCCATCTCGCCGCCACGGGCATAGATATAGGTGCCCATCGCGCCGTCGCACAGCAACGGGCCAGCCTTGATGCGATCGAGAAACGGATGGGTCACGGTTACCTCTTCATGTTTGGGAAATAGCGTCGAGGAGTGGACAGCAGCGTTGCCGGGATTGTAGCATCCGTGGTACCTTGTGCGGTTGAATGTACGGCACGTCCATTGCGATACGGCGTGTTTCACAACCATCCGGCCCACCATTCGTTATATGGGTTGGAGGGACGTGATGGAAAGGTGTGTCATGTCATCCGAAGAGGATGCATGGGTAAGCCGGGCTCGCGAAGGCGACCAGGCGGCCTTTGAAGCAATATTTCAACGCTACGAGCGTCAGATCTACAGCTTCACCTATCGCATGATGGGTGACGCGGATGACGCGTACGACCTGACCCAGGATTGCTTCATTAAGGCGTACCGCAATCTCGAAAAGACAAATGGCGATCTGAACGTGTCAGCCTGGCTGCACCGGATTGCGTCCAACGCTTGCCTGGATGTTCTGCGCCGGCGCAAGCGTATTCGCTGGTTGCCGTGGGATAACGAAAAGCACGAGAACCTGCTTCCTTCTCATACAACGGATGATCCTGAGCTCACCGCCGTCGCAACCGAGATCCGGCAAGATGTTCAGATCATTCTCGACAAGATGACACCCAGAAATCGGCTGGCGTTGCTCCTACGCGAGTTCGAAGGACTCTCCACCGAGGAGATCGGTGAGGTTATGGGGTTGTCACGCTCGGCAGTCAAATCGGTCCTGTTCCGGGCTCGTGAAGAGTTCCGGAAGCTGTATACATCTAGCTATGGCGAGGCCCACTAATGGCCGGTGAACAACACGGCGGCGATTATAATCAACTCCTCTCGGCATATCTCGACGGTGAAGTGACCGCTGCCGAGCGTACTCAGCTGCTGCAACATCTGGCGACGTGCGCATCCTGCCGGAAAACGATGGAACAATACCGGTCCATCGGAACCCAGCTGCGCGCCCTGCCGCCAGTTCATACCCCGGATGACCTGACCGACGCCATCTATGCCCAGACAGTCGATGCGCCACCACGCCGCCTGAGCCTGCTATCAAGCCGCGCGGGCTACCCGCTGGCAGCCGTTGCTGCTGTTCTGCTCGTTTTCGTCGTGGCGGTTTTTCTGCTTATGGATGGCTACCAGCGCACGATCGATCCGAATGTCGTTGGCTCCGAACCAGCCGATGGGGGCGTCGCGCGCGTCACCGATCCAATCAGGATCACCTTCAACAAGGAGATGGATCGCGAATCAGTTGAAAAAGCGCTTACGCTACAGCCCACCAGCGAACTCGAAAGGCTTGGCATGAGTTGGGAGGGAAACACCCTCATCATCGGCGCAAACACCCCTCTGAAACCTAGTACGAACTACGTCGTGTCGTTCTCCGGTCAGGCGCGCGACAAATGGGGAACCCCGCTCAGCGACACGTTTGGACTGGCATTTGGCACCAGCTCAACAATCCAGGCGTATGAGTCGCCGGCCCCTGTTCCCGTAACATCGACTGCCGAGGCTCAAGTTCCAGTCGTGCCTTCGCCCAGCGCGACAGCCTCCAACACAGCGGACCCATCAGCAACTCCGGTCCCGCCGACTGCTACTCCCGAAATCGGCAACCAAGCCGTAAATACACCAACCCCGGCCAACACACCCGTCCC
>JACCZH010000132.1 GCA_013696045.1 Chloroflexia bacterium | reverse complement strand
ATGAAATGTGGAGCTGGCCACATGGGCTCTTGCCGAATAGCCCAAGTATCTTCGGTCCCCATACCCGCTAACGCCGGAGTCAGCTCACTTCCGAACGCCCGTTAAAGGTGTTCATGGCGGACTCTATTCCATTGGAGAGCCAGTCGAGCGCTACCTCCGACGCAAGGTCGATGATCTGCGGTAATTCCTGACGCTCGGTCGATGTGAAGCGGCTCAGAACATAGTTCACCGTCGTGCCAGTAACCGGACGGCCGATGCCGATGCGTAACCGCGGGACTGCATTCGTCCCAAGGTGATCGATCACTGAGGAGAGGCCGTTATGACCTCCGGCGGATCCCTGAGGTTTGAGCCTGATTGATCCAAATGGTAGGTCCAGATCGTCATAGATGATAAGAATACGGTCGGGACTTGCTTTATACCAGCGCGCTGCCTGGGACACAGCCATCCCGCTGTTATTCATGAACGTTAGCGGTTTGACGAAGACGAGGGATTCGTCGTCCCGTTGCGTCTCCAGGATGGCCGCCTGAAATCGCTCTCGCGAGGAACCCTGGGTTGAAGATGCAAGCTGATCGACCACCATGAACCCGATGTTATGACGCGTGGCGGCATACTTCGCACCGGGATTACCTAGGCCGACGATTAGCGACACAGGCCGGTTGGGGGCCCGATCCTTACTAGAACGGTTGGGCCGGAACAATCGAGTCAGCACATTACCTCCAGCTGACCGGCGCACGCGAAGGCCGGCATTACAAGACCCGATGGTATACTATCGCCGTTGAATCCGGCGACTGCACGGTGTTTCAACGTTACCGTCGGATTCTATTCCGGAGCACATGTTCATGAATTTTCTTGGCATGGGCGCGATGGAGATCATAGTGATTATGGTCGTCGCACTCATCATTTTTGGACCCGACAAACTACCCGAGATGGGCGCGCAGGCTGGCAAGGTGCTGCGCGATTTTCGCAACATGACCCGCGAGATGACCGGAGATTTTGAAGAATCGATCTCCGACGTTCGCGGCGCCATGGATGATATGAAATCCACCGTCGCCGAAGTGCAGCGTGATACTCGCGATCTGGCTACGTCGGTTACCGAGATTACCGATTCGGCAGCCGCGGAAGTACGCGCGGGTGTCAAGACGGTCAACTCGGAGACGGCGCAGGCAGCTGCCGCGGCCAAGCCGAACCTCTCGGCAACAGCTACCGCAACGCGTCCTTCACCTACTAAATCCCTTATCCCGACCTCGCCACAAACACAGGTGACACAGCAGGCAACATCCGTTGCACCGCCAGAGGCGAAAAAGGGTGCGCCGGCGCTTCCATCAAAAAAAGACCCGCTAGCGGATCTGGGCGGGTTCGACGAAGGCTAGGAATTGTCAGCGCGTATCCCTGACCAGAGTATCGACTGACCCCATTCATCGTCCACGCAGTTGATTCGCCCTGGGATGCGCACATGACCAAGACCTTCGATTTTCAGTTCCCGATGGCTGCTTGCCTCAGGTCCATACAGAAGTGCGATAAGTTTCGAGCGAACCATCGAAAACCGTCCCCGTGTGACCGTCCCACCTAGCAAAATCGTTATACGCGCGCCAGGAACTGTCACCCTGTCGAGTTCTGACCATACCTGTTGATCTCGAATCCATGGGCCGGGGTAGCTGCACACCACGGCGGACACCGCTGAATTCGCGAGAGGGATGGAAGCCGCGCTAGCCTGAACCACCCGGCAGCCACGCGCATGAGCTCGTCGTGTCATAGTTTGAGATGGATCGATGCCAACTGCTCCGTTCGTCCTCCCGGACAACCCGGACAACAGGATTCCGCTTCCACACCCAACGTCGAGTACCAGACCATCTGGTGGCATCCCCCGCCCGATAGCGTCTCGTCGTCTCGCCCAGGATGGACCAAATAAGCACGTCCCAGCGGGCTCGTGCAAGAATACGAGCGGACCGTAGAGAAATCCGAAAAGCCTGTTGAGTATCCTTGATCGAATTGACATCCTGCTCCAAACGCGGGATCAGCCTAGCGAGGTTTGCTTGGACGTGTCTTCACCATTTCGTATTGTCGCCCAGGACGGACCCGCGCGCACTGGCTGGCTCTCACTACCGCGTGGCGAGGTGCAGACACCGGTCTTCATGCCCGTTGGCACTCAAGCAAGTGTAAAGTCGCTTGACCCACCCGATCTTACCGGCCTTGGCGCTGAAATCATTCTCGCGAATACCTACCACTTGATGTTACGTCCCGGAGCCGATCTGATCGAGAATCTGGGCGGGGTCAGCCATTTCATGCGGTGGGAGAAACCGGTCCTGACTGATTCCGGTGGTTTTCAGGTGTTCAGCCTGGCACAAAACCGCAAGCTGAACGAAGAAGGCGTAGCGTTTCGCTCGCACATCGACGGCAGCCTGCACGAGCTCAGTCCGGAGCGAGCCGTAAAACTGCAAGCCCAGTTCGGCTCGGACATCATAATGGCGCTCGATGTGTGTGTGGGTTACGACGCCGGCGAATCGGCGCAACGCGACGCCATGGAGCTCACTCATCGCTGGCTGCCGCGCAACTTGACGTCCTTCGGGGAACATATAGACATACATGAGAAGGGCCGTTCGTTGCTCTTTGGAATCTGCCAGGGTGGATTCGATGCCAGCCGGCGATCCGTCTCAGCAAGGGTGGTCAATGATTCGCCAGTGGACGGTTGTGCCATCGGTGGGCTTAGTGTGGGTGAGCCGAAGGACGTCATGGCAGAGATGCTGGAGAGCTCAATCTCAGCGCTTGATTCAGCCCGGCCACGCTACCTGATGGGCGTCGGTTCTCCGGAAGATCTCTGGAATGCTGTTGCCGTGGGTGTTGACATGTTTGACTGCGTGCTGCCTACCCGTGTCGCCAGACGTGGAGCGCTTTACACAGCCGACGGCAGGGTGATCGTGACGTCACAGCGCTATGCAACTCTCGATCAATCGCTCGATTCTGACTGCGATTGCTATACCTGCCAGACATTTAGCGTAGCTTATCTCCATCACCTGTTTCGCACGAAAGAGCTGCTGGCGTATCGTTTGGGATCAATTCATAATCTGCGCTTTCTTATGCGTCAGATGGAAGCAATGCGAAGCGCTATCCGGCAAGGCGTCTTTGATTCTGAGCACAAAGCCTTTATTGAGCGTTATCAGGTTGCAAACCAGGCCGTTGCCGCTGAACAGCGGGCGCGGTATCGTCAGCGCCAGGCGCGGACGTAACTGACGGGACGTCGCACACTGTGGAAACGAGCCTTGGGCATCATTCAGAACCGCTGGTCAGGCGCCAGATGCGGCGAGCCTGGCTTGCAATGGCTGCCGGTCTGCTTGTCCTGGCGGCTGTTCTCACCGGGGCCACAGCCCTTGGAACCTACTACTATCGTCACGCCACCCAGGCGGAAACTGCCACTGTGACCATCATCAGTGGGACAAATGCGCTCCTTCGCTCACCGGGTGACGAGGACTGGCGCTACATAACGGAAACCACAACGATTTCCGAGGGCGACGAGGTTTCGACGACGCTTGGGACTGTCCTCTGGATTACGCTCTTTGATGGGTCAACAATAGAAGTATCCGAGGACACCGTGCTCAAGCTGGCGAGGACGCGCTCCTCTCGTTTCCTGCAGTCGACGAAACACGTAGTGTTGCGTCCCGAGCGGGGAACAATCTACGTTGCGATGGCGCCGCACGGCGAATACCGCTACAGCGAGCTTTCTGTGGAGTTAGAGAACGCAAGCGTCACTATGACCGATGGAGATGGGCGCACTGAAGTGGGCTCCTTTCTTGTGGAGGTACAACGCGTCTCAGCAAACGCGCCAATACCCTCGACGTACCGCTGGATGCGAGCCGCGGTGCTGCGCGGCGCGGCGACTCTGCAGACGGAAAGCGGGGCGCAACGTCTGTTAAGCGACCAACAGTTCAGAGTCGATCCCAGCGGCGTGATTGGCCCTGTTACATCAGCAGTCCGGGAACTAATAGTGGATGGATCATTTGAATACGGTCTCTCCAACTGGGTCGAATTTCACGACGCGAGCGGTGATTCGGCAGCGCCAACGCGGGCCGGTTCGGTCGAGCTTGTCAATGAATCGTTGAACGGCACAAGCGTCGTGGCCGCCGAGCTGTTGCGCGCCGCAGATGATGAAACCCCGGCTCGCACCGGCATCCGACAAAGGATCGGCCAGACCTTGCGGGTATATTCTTCGGTTCAGCTCACGTTCCACATTAAGATCTCGGCTCAAACTCCCCTGGCCGGAGGCGCGGACCTGGATCAATTCCCTCTGGTCGTCGAGCTAAACTACATTGATATCCTGGGAGAGGAGCGCCAATGGTCACGCCGCTTTTATGCCCTGGAAGATCAGTCCCACCCTGTGCCAATCGAGACCGGATCCCGGGTCGATCTGGATAGTTGGGAATACGTCATCTTTGATCTGCGCAAACTGTCGCCTTTGCCGAGACAGATCACCTCAGTTGTGGTGTACGCTTCGGGTCGAAGTTACCAGACATCGGTCACGAATATCTCGCTAACAAGCGGCGAATTGGGACAATCGGGCCAATGAGGATGATCCCGTTGCTGCTCATAATCAAGCCTGTTTACGAGAATTGTTCCGGCCAGAAGGAGACAAAGGTTCATGGCTCAGATTAGTATCATCGGCAGCGGCTATGTCGGACTGGTGTCCGGAGCTGCATTCGCAGACCTTGGGAATGATGTTTATTGCGTGGACATCGACGCGGCCAAGGTTCAGATGCTTCGAAATGGTGAGTGTCCGATCTTTGAGCCGGGGTTGCCAGAACTGATCTCCCGCAACATCAAAGCCCAGCGGTTGCATTTCACAACCGACTACAGTGAGGCGGTCCCGGAATCCGAGTTCGTCTTTATCTGTGTTGATACGCCTTCATCATCGTCTGGCGAAGCGGATATGCGAGCCGTGCGCAAAGCGGCCGCGATGATCGCCGAGCACTTGAAGACCGGCGCTGTAGTCATCAACAAGAGCACAATGCCGATCGGCTCCGGAGATCTGGTAACCCAGATTATTCGTGAGCATGTCAGCGACAACGTGGATTTTGCCGTCGTCTCAAACCCCGAATTCTTACGCGAGGGTAGTGCCGTCTATGACGTGCTAAATCCCGATCGAATCGTGCTTGGATCCGACGACCGTGCGGCGGCCGAGAAAGTTTCGGAGCTTTACGGTGTTCTGAACGCCCCCACCGTCATCACCGACCGGAGGTCGGCGGAGATGATCAAGTACGCTTCCAACTCCTTCCTGGCCACCAAGATCTCGTTCATCAATGAAATCGCCCAAATCTGCGAGCGCGTCGGGGCGGACGTAACGACTGTAGCGCGCGGCATGGGCTACGACCAGCGAATCGGATCGCTCTTCCTTCAGGCTGGAATTGGCTATGGCGGTTCGTGCTTTCCGAAGGATGTCAAAGCACTTGCGCACATGGCGCATGAGGCGGATTGTCATCCACAGCTCCTGCACGCCGTTATGGAGATCAATGTCGACCAACGCCGGCGCTTCGTCCGCAAGCTCCAGGAGCACGTTGGCGACGTGCACGGCAAGGAAATCGCGGTCTGGGGACTGGCATTCAAGCAAGATACTGATGACATCCGCGAGTCGCCATCGCTGGACATTATCGACATGATTCAGCAACGGGGCGGAACAGTGCGTGCCTTCGATCCAGCCGCAATGGAGAACGCCCAAAAGCTGTTGCCACAGACACGGATATGTCAGACACCATACGAGGCAGTTGAGGGCGCCGACGCGCTGTGTGTCGTCACACCATGGAACGAATTCAAGCAGGCCAACATGTCCCGTGTCGCTGAACTGATGCGCCAACCGTTGGTGCTCGATGGCCGCAATTTGTATGACGCCGACGAGATGCGCTCACTTGGATTTACGTATGTCGGCATCGGACGATAACTACGTTCCGATCTGGGACCCGGAGGCAGCTGGCCCGGTTGAAATCGGTATTGATGTGATCGAGATCGAGCGCATTGGGCATGTCCTCAACAAGTTTGGCGACCGGTTTCTTGAGCGGATCTACACGCCCAGGGAACGCGAGCGCTACGCCGGGCGTGTCTCAGAGCTGGCGGCGCGCTTTGCCGCCAAAGAGGCCACGATGAAAGCGCTTGGCACAGGCATCCGAGGGGTCCGCTGGCGCGATATCGAGACTCTTCCAAACCGCCGCGGCAAACCCATCCTTGTGCTTCATGACACTGCGGCCCGGCGAGCAGAATTGTTAGGGTTAACCTACTGGAGCGTTTCACTGTCACACTCCAGAGGCGACGCCATGGCGATCGTTATTGCTTCCAAGTCACGGAGAGCTGTTGAATGACCTACGTCGTTACACCGGACCAAATGCGAACCGCTGAGCAGCACGCGATTGACGCGGGCCGCAGTGAGGCGGACTTGATGCGCGATGCCGCGGCCGCCATGGCGGAATGGATCGACAATCGCCACATCAGTGGTGACGACCCCTCGCATGTGATTGCGCTCGCTGGTCCTGGCAAAAACGGCGGGGATGCGATTGTTACTGTTGCAAATCTCATCGATCGTGGCTGGACCGGCTCCGTCTATTTGGTCGATCGTGATGGCTTTGGAGATCTACCTGCCAACCCATCACGTTTAGAGGCCATTAACCGCGTCTCCGACATCGCTGCCATCGACTCAGCGACGATTATTCTGGACGGCATTTACGGCATCGGTGGACGCTCCGAGCTTTCTGAAACAGCGGCAGATGCGATTGCTACCGTGGCCGGCTTCCGTCGTACGCACCGCATCCCGATCATTGCCATCGATCTCCCGTCGGGGGTGGACGCGGCCACAGGTGAGGCGAGCGACAATGCAGTGCAAGCAGACGTGACGCTTAGCATCGGATTCCTGAAACAGGGCTTACTCAACGAGCCAGCAGTAACACTCGCCGGGGCGGTTGAGACCATGGATATTGGACTTACTCCTCCTGACGATGCGTCGATTGCTGTTGTGACCCAGGAGATGGTCTCCTCCTGGTTTCCACGCCGCCGTGCAACGGCTGGAAAGCATGACCATGGTGGACTGCTAGTCATCGGAGGCGCGCCGAAGTACATCGGCGCGCCTCGTCTGGCTGCTGAAGCTGCGCTGCGGGTGGGCACCGGACTCGTTGGAGCAGCCGTCCCGAGGATGCTGATCAGCACGATTGCCGCTCAGCTCCCGGAAGTTGTGTTCGTCCCGCTCAGCGACAGTGATCCCCGGCGTTCAGTGCGCGATTTGAACGACGCGATAACGGGCGAGCGAGCGCGATACACCGCAGTCTTGCTCGGACCGGGGCTTGGCCAGGATGAACCGGCGATTGCGCTACTGGCGCGCCTTTTCGGACAGGCCACATCCCGATCCGTTGCGCCTATCGGGTTCGGAGCGTCACGGACGGACGAAGATGAGCCTGCGCCAGAGGCATCCGCGCTTGCCGCGGCGCCCATCGTGCTCGATGCGGACGCGCTCAACTGGCTTGCAACCCAGGAGAATTGGCCATCGCTGCTCGCGAATATTAGCGCCGTCATGACACCACACCAGCGCGAAATGGCGCGTCTCCTGGGTGTCGAAGCAGACGAGGTTGCTCGTGACCCTCGTGAAACAGCGCGCGCCGCCGCAAAAGCATGGGGGCAGGTGGTCGTGTTAAAAGGCGGCTACACAACGGTTGCCGCGCCGGATGGCCGCGTCTTTGTGGCTCCTCGCGCGACACCCGAATTGGCCACCCCAGGAACGGGAGACGTCCTTGCTGGCGTTATCGGAGGTTTTCTTGCACAGGGATTGGAGCCACTGCACGCCGCGCTCGCCGGGGTGTTTATCGGCGCGGAAGCCGGCGGCTCCTTCCCGCGGCGCGGATTTCTGGCGCGCGATTTAATCGCTCGTATCCAGAACTTCTGGCATGATTTCGATGAGCCCGACTGGTGGATATAGGCCGCTCCGGCAGAACAGTAAGGATCGCCACGTGGCAGCCGATCAACCCGTAACCCAGATCATGACCGTGGAGGTACTCGCCACTGCGCCCGACACGTCAATCGCCCAGGTGGCGCGCACCATGAGCGAGAAGGGCATCAGTGGACTGCCGGTCATCGACGCGGACAACAACCTTGTTGGCATTATCACGGAGACCGACATCATCTCGCACGAGATACAGGTTGACACTCCAACCTTCGTACCTATCCTCGATTGGATCATCAGGATGCCTGGCGACACCAGCGAAGACGACCTTCGGCGGGTGCTTGCCACCAGCGCCGGGCAGTTGATGACCGCGCCAGTCTATAGCGTGACAGTGGATGCCACCGTCCGTGAGGTCGCGACACTCATGTTCGAGCGCAAGGTGAATCCCGTGCCGGTTCTCAACCATGACAACCGGGTCGTCGGCATAATTAGCCGGTCTGACATTGTGCGGCTCATTGCCGAAGCTGAAGCATCGCTCAGTGAGTCCTGAACATGTCAGATTGCGAGAATCGCGTCTCCATCATTCAGTCGGCCACCTACGCGCGGGTTGACCTGGGCCGCTATGAGGACAATGTCCGAATTCTGCGAGCGATCGCCGGCGAGGATAAAGCATTCATGGCCGTGCTAAAGGCCAATGCTTACGGCCATGGAGCAGTGGCCTGCGGCCGCGCGGCTACGCGGTCTGGCGCAAACTATCTTGCCGTCGCCAGAATCTCGGAAGGTGTCCAGCTCCGGCTGGCAGGGATTGACGCGCCCATCCTCGTATTTGGCGGCCCCAACCTTGCCCAGCTTGACAGAGCCGTCAGTCAGAGCCTGACGATATCAGTTGGAACGGAAGCAGCTCTGGAAGCCGTGCAAGACGCCGCCCAACGGTCCAGTGAGCGACCAATCGTCCATCTCAAAATCGATTCGGGTCTCCACCGCTACGGCGCCCTGCCGGATCTCGCGTTCGATATCGCCCGGAAGCTCGCCGATGACGAACGGATCGTGTTTGAAGGCATCTACGGCCATTTTTCGTCGGCGGACGAGTCGGATCTTTCAGTTACCCGAGAGCAGATCGCTCGCACTGAGCGTCTGGTGAAACAGCTTGGGGACGCGGACATCGTCCCCAGGTACGTTCATCTCGCGAATAGCGCCGGGACCATTACGGGTCAGCAAGGCCGCTCGAACCTCGTTCGAGCTGGCATCGCGACCTATGGCCTCAAGCCGTCTCCCGATGTGTCGCTTCCATATGGAATGGTGCCAGTGCTCAGCATCCACAGCCGGTTGACACGTTCGTTCGTGTTGCCGAGAGGGGAGGGAGTTTCATATGGGTTGACATATCGTCCCCAAGGGAACGAGCTAATCGGAACTGTGCCAATTGGCTACGCCGACGGACTGCCACGCAGCCTGTCGAACTTGGGGTGGTTTATCGTCAACGGCGAGCGAAGCCCGATCCGGGGGCGTGTGTGTATGGATCAGGCGGTGGTGGGCCTATCAAAGCAAGCGACAGTCGGCGACGAGGTGAGCGTCATTGGAGACGGTTCTGAAGGAACCATGTCCTTTGACGACGTAGCCCGCCTCGACGGTACCATTAACTATGAAATCGCGACCCGTCTGACTGAACGAGTTCCGCGCGTCTACTATCGCTCTGGCGAGCCGGTTGGATGGGAGGACCCCATCCTCGGCGAATCAGAAGGCGGATAACGACAAACGCGAGGCCCGTGTGCCTCGCGTTCGAAATGGGCTCGGATGGCTGAGCTACATCAGGCTGTCGCCAGCCTCCTGTAACAATGTTTCGACATCTTGCTGCACCACAAAGGTACGGCCCGACATCTCGTCCCGGACATAACCGAGATGCTTCTCATCCATCCACCGGTAAATTGTGGGACGGGTAACACCCAGGCGCTGGGCGGCATTACCGATCGACACAAGTTCCGACGGCTCGTAGGCTCTAAACTTCGCCATCGAGATCATCCGGCCCAGGTCCGTCTCCCAGAACGACCGGGGCACCGTGTAGTCATCCGCCATCGGTGGCCAGAACAAGAGCTGCAACACCGAGTCGATGCGTTCGAGCACCGTGTCGCGAGCTTCCCGCATCTCTCCACGCGCCAGGGCCGCCAGACGTCCGAGGTCTCGCCCGAGCGGGCCAGCCCGTAGCGCCTCAATGTTAAGAGGGCGCTCGGCGTCAGGGAAAAGGCGCGTCACCAACCGATGGTGATGACTGTAGACGATCTTGAGGGCCTCATCAACCGTGGTCTGGAAATCTATGCGTTCGACCTCCACGCCCGCTCCTTCCACCGGCGTCCGGCAATCCCCCTGTACGTATAGTGCATTGTAGCCTTGTGACGCGTATATCGTCAACTAGTTTCGGAAGAAATAGGCATTTTCGTACATACCGTCCGGTCACATGCAGCACCGAACGTACTGTGGACCTCAGAAGTGCGACATTCTTCCGATGTGCGAGGTATATGACCGCGGTAATGTTATACTGAGACGCTGTGCGTCTGGAGACGCCTCTCTTACAAATTCAGGGGGTACTTCGTGCGCGTGCTTTGGCGCATACTAGGCTATTTGAAGCCGTATAAATGGCAAGTCGTCATCGCCTATATCTCGATGTTTATCGGTCTCGCGTCAATGTTGCTGGTCCCGCGCCTGATCGGTTACGTTATAGACGACGGCATCAGTGGCAACAACAACCGGGTCGTTGTTCTCGGTGCAGTCTTCATACTGCTTGCCGCCGTCGCTCAGGGTGTCTTTACCTATATTCGTTCGTACCTGTTTCAGGCGCTGGCCGAGCTGGTCGGGACCGACATGCGCGCGGAGTACTACGAGCATCTCCAGACACTGCCGTTCTCCTATTACGACAAAGCACAGTCCGGTCAGTTGATGTCGCGTGGCGCCGAGGATATTAGCTCGATTCGCCGCTTCATGATGTTCTCGTTGCGTATGGGCGTGTACAGCGGCATGATGCTCGTTGCCATCACCGTCATTCTCTTTGCTCAACATGCACGCCTGGCCGCGCTTTCGCTGGCGGTCATGCCTCCGCTCATCCTCACCGCGATCCATTTAGGACGCACTATTCGCCCGATGTTCAACCGGGTCCAACAACAGTTCGGTGAAATGACGACCGTCCTGCAAGAGAATTTGTCCGGCGCGCGAGTGGTGCGCGTTTTTGCACAGGAAGACCGTGAGATACGGAAGTTTGACCGTTCCCTGACCGAACTTTTCGATCGTCAAATGACTGCCATCTCAACATGGGCGCTGTACTTTCCGACGATGACATTGCTCTCGCACCTTGGGCTTGCTGTAATTCTCTGGTATGGCGGCAGGCAGGTGCTCGCAGGCGAACTAACGGTCGGCACGTTCGTCGCGTTTAACCTCTATCTCGCCATGCTTGCGATGCCGGTGCAATCGCTTGGTTTTATTGTGAACTCGATGATGCGAGCAGTAGCATCGGGGGACCGTATCTTCGAGGTGATCGACACCCGCGCGACGATTCACAATCGCGCGGGTGCGATTGAACTGACCAACGCAACAGGTGAGATAACATTTGAGAACGTTTCGTTCGCATATCCCGGCACAGGTGACACGGTTCTTCACGACATCAACCTTACCGTGAAGCCCGACCAGGTTATTGCAATCGTCGGAGCAACCGGCTCAGGCAAGAGCACGGTCACGTCCCTCATCCCGCGCTTCTATGACGTGACATCCGGTCGAATCCTTCTGGACGGCCATGACGTGCGCGACTATACGCTTCTGTCGCTGCGCCGCAATGTTTCGCTAGTTATGCAGGAAACGTTTCTGTTCTCGTCGTCTATCCGTGACAATATTGCCTATGGAAGACCGGATGCGACTGATGAAGAGATCGTAACGGCCGCGAAGATCGCCAGGGCTCATGATTTCATCACCGATATGCCCGACAGCTACCGGTCAGTGCTCGGCGAACGTGGGTTGACCCTCAGCGGTGGACAGAAGCAGCGATTGGCGATTGCGCGCGCGCTATGCAGCGATCCAAGGGTGCTGATTCTGGATGACGCGACGTCCAGCGTCGACACCGAAACTGAGTACGAGATTCAGATGGGGTTGAAAATGGCGATGGCCGGACGGACGACATTCGTGATCGCTCAACGTCTTTCAGCCGTAAAGGAAGCCGACGAAATTCTGGTCGTTGACAATGGCCGCATCGCCGAGCGTGGCAAGCACGATGATCTCGTGCTGCTCGGCGGTCTCTATAGCCGCATTTACGATTTGCAGCTCAAGGACCAGGAGGAGTTTCTGCAGGTCGCGGATTAGCTTCGACGGCAGGCCATCATGCAAGTAGGACACAACCCCGACGATCTCCTCGGTAAGGCATATGATGCGCGAGTAGCCAGTAGGCTGGTCGGTCAAATTCGCCCATACAGCGGTAAGACAATGGCTACCGCCGCGCTCATGGTGCTAACCGCTCTGGCCGATTTGAGTATGCCCTTCCTTTTTGGTGTCGCCATCGACGTCGTCGGCGAGGGCCGGGTCTTTCTCGGCCAATCTGGCATGTCGGCTATCAACTGGCTTCTCATAATATTTCTTGCAATATCGTTCGCCAGGTTCATTGCCTACAGTCGCCAACTCTACTACACGTCATGGCTTGGGCAGCGCATCGTCTTTGACATGCGCGACAACATGTTTCGGCATATCCAGAAGGTCGGCATCCGCTACATCGATCAACGCGGAGTGGGCCGGATCATGTCCCGGCTGCAGAACGATGTCTCGGTCATCGACATGTTGTTCAGCGAAGGTTTGATCCGGGTGGTGTCTGACCTGGTCCTCTTGCTGGGTATCGTTGTTCTAATGTTAATTATCAACGCCCAGCTGGCCCTGGTGGCCTTCGCCATTCTGCCGGTGATGATCGTCATGATGAAGTTATGGCGTAAATACGCCATCGACACCTATCGTGAGGCTCAGATGACAATTTCGCGGGTGAACGCCAATCTCGCCGAGAGTATCTCCGGCGTTCGGGTAACACAGTCATTCGCCCACGAGCCGCGCAGCATCGCGGCATTCCACGATGTTAATGACGATAACCTCGACGCAAACGTACGCGCGGCCAAGCTTTCGGCCTTCCTCTTCCCGGCGGTGATGTTCATTGAAGCGATAGCGACAGCAGCGGTCCTGTTTGTCGGCGGTAGAATCATTCTCGGAGGAGATGCCTTTACTACAGGTGAGCTGTTCATCTTCGTGGCATATATTCACCGCTTCTACGAGCCAATTCGTGATCTGGCGCAGCGCTATAACATGCTCCAGCGGGCGATGGCGGCCGGCGAGCGAATCTATGAATTGCTCGATGTCGATGAAGAGATTCAGGATAAACCAGGCGCCGTCACACTACCACGCATCGAAGGGCGTGTCGAGTTTGAGGATGTCCGCTTTGGATACAGTGATGTTGAAGTTCTTCACGGAGTGACGTTGGACGTGCGAGCCGGCGAATCGATCGCCTTCGTTGGAGAAACCGGAGCCGGGAAATCCTCGATGATTAACTTGCTAGTGCGCTTCTACGACGTCACGTCAGGAGCCATTCGCATTGACGGTCACAACGTCCGGGACGTCACGCAGGAGTCGCTACGCTCGCAGGTAGGCGTTGTGTTGCAGGACACCTTCCTGTTCGCGGGCACTATCGCCGAGAATATTCTGTATGGACGTCCCGACGCCACCGAAGAAGATATGATCAACGCCGCCAAAGCGGTCGGCGCACACGAGTTCATCCTGCACCTGCCAAATGGGTATCAGTCGGACGTCGATGAGCGCGGCCAGACACTATCCATTGGGCAGAGACAACTCCTCTCCTTCGCGCGCGCGCTGCTGGCCGACCCTCGCGTAATCGTTCTCGACGAAGCCACGTCGAGCGTTGACACGGAAACAGAGTTGCTCATCCAGACCGCCCTGCGTCGCTTGCTGCAAGGCCGGACCGCCTTCATGATTGCCCACCGCCTCTCCACGGTCAAGGAGGCCAGCAAAGTGGTTGTGCTCGAACACGGGCAGATTGTCGAGACAGGCTCACACGACGAATTGTTGGCGAAGCGGGGCGCATATTACGATCTCTACACGATGCAATTTCGCGAAGACACCATCGAAGCTGCTGACTAGAGCGTGGTAAACGTAGCGAAGTGCAGTTTATTATTGAGCCTGGTGTGAGACTACTCGCGGCCACGAATCGTGCGCAGGGGAGAGCAACGTAGCCTGCTGCTGTGCTTGACTGGACAATCGTGACCTCGGGATACCAGAGGATGTCGACCTTTAGTGTTCTGTTGACATCTCTGCGCTCCACGTGCCTCTGGGTATGCACTTGCTGACCATATGCCAAAAGCACTCTAGACGTCGAACAGCGAAACCTGGCGCGGAGGAGCGCTGTAGGGCAGGATCTGGGACGTGTCGAAGCGTGCCAGCGCCGTAACCGGCACATCCTCCCCGCTCGCCAGCAGGGCTTCCCTTACCGTTGCCACCGCCGCAACCGGCGTGTTGTTGTTATGCGACAGGTGCGACAACCAGACGGCTCGCGTCTTCGATGTCAATGAGTGAACCAGCGCCGCAGCACAATCCTCATTGCTCAAGTGACCAACCTCACTGCGGATCCGACGTTTCAGATGGGCCGGGTAATGGCTGCTCCGCAGCATCCCTTCGTCGTAATTCGACTCCAACACCACAAAGTCCGCCGCGCTGATTGCGTCGAGCACATCAGTGTTGACCACCCCGAGATCGGTAACGATAGCGATCCTCAAGTCCGCCGATTCGAGCAGAAAGCCACAGGGCTCCGCCGCGTCGTGCGACACACCGACAAACGAGATGGAGACAGAGCCAAAATCCAGCCGCGAGCCGGTTTGAGCGTTGCGCCATCCCGCTTCATGGCCAATTGCCCCGAGAGTCCCTGGAGTTGCCACAACCTCGCAGGCATGTCTCCGAAGCACGCTCTTAAGCGATTTTACGTGATCGCTGTGTTCGTGGCTGAGTATGACAGTGCTCGGTGCGGTACAGCCCAGCAGCACCTTCTGGATCGTGCGCGCACCGACGCCACAATCGAGCAGGATCGTCTGTTCGTCGGTTTGGAGCAGAAAGGCGTTCCCGCTGCTCCCCGAGCCAAGGGAAGTTAGTTTCACTAGGCTACTGAATCCTGAAAGAGCGCACGGCCCACGCGCACGATGGTCGCCCCCTCCTCGATAGCGACGGCGTAGTCGTTCGTCATGCCCATGGAAAGATGACGTAGGGGAACGTCGGGATAGCGTGCACGCATCGCGTCCTTAATTTCGCGCATCTCGGCAAACACAGGTCTGGCCTGCTCAGGAGTCGCCACAAATGAAGCCATTGTCATAAAGCCCTCCGCACTGAGCCCGGATAGACTCAGCACTTCATCGAGCAGTTGGGGAATATCCTCGACCGCACAGCCATGCTTCTGGTCTTCCCTGGAGACGTTCACCTGAATCAGCACCGGTTGAACAACACCCAACTGAGTCGCGCGTTTGTCCAGCGCCTTCGCAAGCGACAATCTGTCGAGCGAATGAATGAGCGCAAAACGCTTCACAACCTGGTTCGCTTTGTTCGTTTGCAGCGACCCGATCATATGCAGACCCAAATCCTCGGGCACGTCTACCTCGAACTTCTCCAGCGCATCCTGCACCCGGTTCTCACCAAAATCTCTCAGTCCAAGCCGATATCCAAGATCGACAGCGGCACGGTCAACCGTCTTGCACACAGCAACGAGGAGCTCATCGTCAGGCGAGCGGCCACCGGCGCGAGCAGCGTCGGAGATGGTCGACATCACCACGTTAATTCGGTCAGCAAAGTCGCGCTCGATCTGTTCCTTTGTCAATTGCTGCATTGTGAAACCTCCAGCGAGGATTGGGCGTCAGCTGCGTTGCGTCAATTGTGCCACCATCATCTGGCTTCCTTTGCGGGAATCACCCGCGACAGCCGCCCGGCGCGAGAAAAACGCATGCGACTCGCAACGTGTACAGATGGCGCTGTCTTCGATGTTTCGTCGTTGCACCCCGGCTGCCATGAGCGCGTACCGGTTAGCAGTCCACAGGTCAAAATATTGACTACCATCACGAGACAGCACGGCGCGACGGGCATCAGGAATGCCGGAAGCCATCCAGGCATCCACGACCTCGTCGCCGACTTCATAGCAAGAGGGACAAATGGACGGTCCGATGCCGGCTAGAATGGTGCGCGGACGGCACTGGTAACCGGCCTTCATCGCCTCTACGGCACGCTTCGCGATCAATGATACGGTCCCACGCCAGCCAGCGTGAATGACAGCCAGAACGTGCTTACGCGGATCGTAGAGTACAATCGGCACGCAATCCCCGGTAATTACCCCCAGGGTAATGTCCGGAGCCGCTGTTATCAGCCCATCGGTGTCAGGAAAGCCATCAAACGATGGCGGCTGGCCACGCCCTCGGTCGCTCGCGACCACCGCGTGAACGGTGTTCCCATGCACCTGGCGCCCAAGCGTCAGGGACTCAAGGTTCAGGCCAAGCTCAGCGAAAAAAGCCCGGCGGTTGGCGGTCGTGTCGGTGGGGTCAGAGATCGAACTATAGGCGATGTCGCCTTCCGCCGGGGCACTGTTGTTGTGCCCGCTCATACCATGTATGAGTGGAAGATTTCGAAGCTGGCTGAACTGAAACTCCAGTAGCCCACGCTCAACCACAGTCACGTTCATTTGCCTCATTTCCTCCGGTTACTGAATGGCTTGGTCAAGGATGATCTGGTCGACGACGAGCTCTACGGGCGCAAGATCGTCGGTAAACACCATGCCGTCTCCATCATAGCGGCGAATGTTTCCATATTCTATGGACGCCTCGCCCACGGTGCGGATGATCGAATCCTCCGGGACCGCCTCGATATTCTGGATAAAGCTCTCGATGCTTGACGACTCCTGGTTAGTGCCGATAACCATGCTGTTATTGAAGCGCTCGACGTCAATAATGTAGACGTGCGTAAAAACGTCAGCCATGGTAGCGGCCATCACCTCGACCAGCCGGAAGTCTTCCCGCGTTCTGCCCGCGTTGACCACAACAACGCCGTCGTCGGTTAGTTGATCTTTGGCCTCTTGGAAAAACTCGCGGGTTGTCAGATGAAATGGGATATACGGCTGCCGATACGCGTCGATACCAATAACATCATAGGTCTTGTCCGTTTGCGTCAGAAAGTAGCGGCCATCCGCCACGATAACGTTCAGGTTCGGCTCCGTCATGTCAAAATACTCACGCCCGATCTCGGCAATCTCGCCGTCGATCTCGACGCCATCGATGGGTACATCTCCATACGCATTCGTAAACTGTTTCGAGACCGTCCCCGCTGCCAGACCGATCATCAGCATGCTGTCAACATCTTCGGGCTGCGTGTCCTCATTGAAGTAAGGCGCAACCATGAAGTAATCCCATGGGCCCTGCGTCAGCAGATTATTCGGATTGTAGATCGAGTGAACCGCATGTCCTTCGTTAAGCGCCAGGAGCGTCTCATCGCCCCTTTGAAGCACCTGGACGTAGTTGTAGCGCGTCTCGGCCTCATGAATCACGACACCGGTTTCCGGCGGACGTATCAAGCCACCGTTATCTAGAATCGGCAGACAGGCCGCGAAGACCACGAATCCGCCGACCACCGCCGCCTCGCGCATCGCTTTTGATAAGAACAGGACGACAAGCGATGGAATCAGGAGCGCGAACGCCAGGATCATGAATGTCGTTCGCGTACCAAAGACCGGGACCAAGAGGAACGTAGGCAGGACGCTGCCGATAATCGATCCCACCGTCGATAGAGCATAGAGCGACCCGGCGGTGTTTCCCGCCGATTGCACATTGACGGTTCGGATCCGAACGGCAAACGGCGAAACGCAACCAAGCGCCGTAATCGGTACGGCGAAGAGCAGCAGCGTGCCGAGCAGAGACCCATAGAACGTACCCACATCGACATTGTCGAACGCCGCCAGCGATAATCGCAAAATCGGACCCGCCAGGAACGGGATCGTAGCCGTACTCACGCCAGCAACTGCTGTAATCACATAGAGCAGATTCGTGGACGGCCACCGGTCGGCGAGGCGGCCGCCAAGAAAGTAACCCAGTGTCAAATACAATAAGGTCAAGCCAATCAGGTTAGCCCAGATGAAGGTGGATGATCCGAAGTACGGCCCGATCAACCGTGACGCGCTGACCTCTATGGCGATGCTGCTGATGCCGCCGACGAAGACAATTAGCGCCAGCAAGAAGCCCCGCGGGCTGAGAAACCAGGTGCGATCGACGCCACCTGCGCGTTGGGCGGACTGGGAAACCCCGGCCGTCGAAGTTCGATCTATTGCCACGCTTACACTGTGTCCTTAGTAATTTTCGAGTTGAATCGGCACGTCGATAATCGTGGGCATATCCTTTGCTTTCGCATGGTTAAGCGCTTCGGTGAGCGCCTCAGGCGATTCGGCCCGGATGCCTTCGATTCCGTATGCGTCGGCCATCTTCACATAATCAGGGTTCACCAGGTCCACAGCGATGTAACGGCCAGGGTAGGTACGCTTCTGTGCCGCTTTGACCGCCGTATGTGTTCCATCATTGAAGATAACGATCGCCACCGGAATCTGATGATGAACGGCAGCGCCAAGCTCTTCGAGAGTGAACTGAAAGCCACCGTCACCGCTGACTGAAACGACCTGCCGATCCGGCCGGCCAACCTTGGCGCCGAGCGCAGTTGGCATCGCAGAGCCGAGGGTGCCAAACCCGCGCGGGAACAGGAACGTGCGCGGCTCAAAGATCGGGAAATAGCGCACGCCCTCATAAGCCATCATCGTCATGTCGTTCACGAGGATGGCATCGCGGTCCATGCCCGTGCGGAGCGCGTTGAGATACGGAATGTAGCCGGCGGTGCGTTCGTCGGCGGGCGCCACGATCTTCTCGCGAATCGCTTTCACCTCCGAGCTCGACCAGCGCTCCTGGGACCTGGCGCCACAATGCACCGCGTCAAGCAAAGCCTTGCACGTTTCGGCAGCGTCGGCCACGATACCAAGCTCGACGTCATAGCGCGCGCCGATCTCCGAAGGGTCGATATCAATATGAATGAGCTTCCTGGGGAGCGGCATTGAGCCGTCACCGGTCGTGCGCACACCGAGTCCGGTGCCGATGACAATCGCCAGGTCGCTGCCCGTCATCGCTTCCACCGAGGGGTTGTCGTTCGACCAGCGGTAGCCAAACGCGCCAACGGCATACGGATGATCCTCTGGAATTGAGCCTTTGCCCATGAGCGATGTAACGACTGGAGCACCCAACTCTTCGGCCAGGCCGGCAATAAATGGCGCACACTCGTCGGTGTTCGCGCCGCCGCCGGTAAAGATCATGACGCGCTTCGCACCCTTGATGATGTCAGCCGCCTGCTGGATCTGATCGTCGGTGGGCCTGGCGGTGACGACCTTGGCGGGCGCGACGGATGGCATCGCAAATTCTTCGGCCAGAAGGTCGATCGGAATCTCAACATGGACCGGCCGTGGACGTCCCTGGGCCAGCGCCTCGAACGCGAGCGTGACGGCCGCCGGAAGGTCCCCGACCTCCATGACGCGCTTGTTCCACTTGGTGATGGGCTTCATGAAACCCATCTGATCGGTCATCTCGTGCAGGTTGCCCTCAAGTTTATCGAGATACTTGCGCTCCTGGTTCGTCGCGATCAACAGGATCGGCGAAGAATCAGCGTATGCCTGACCAATCGGAGTAGACACGTTCGTGACACCGGGACCGGTGACGATCAAGGCAACTCCCGGTTTGCCAGTTGCCCTTGCATACCCATCCGCCATGAAGCCGGCGCCCTGCTCGTGCCTGGCCAGGATGTGGTTGATTTTGCCGGCGTCAATCAACGCGTCATAAATATCAAGCGTATGCACCCCCGGGATGCCAAAGATCGTATCGACGTTGTTCGCCTCGAGAACCCGGAGCACCGCGTCCCCGCCACGAATCCTGGCTGATTCACCAACCACCATATTAATTATCTCTCCCTCACACCCCGGATGCCGACGGCCACCTTAGGGCCAATGCTGGGTAAGTATAACGACACACACGAGCAGCCGCGGCGGCTACCCAACAACATCCCGGAAGACTCGCAGGTAGTTCAAGCCGAGGAGCTTGCGCAGCTCGTCCTCGTTGAAGCCGGCCTCGGCAAGCGCTACGGTGATGTTGGGCCAGTCGCCGAAGCTCTCAAAACCGTCCATCTGGAACTCAGCCGTCTGCCGGTGTTCCTGCGTTCGAAAACCCGACCAGTTGAAATCATCCGGCAATCCGGCGGGCACGCTGTCCGGAAACTCAACCATCGAGCTGGTCCGCGGCCCAGGTCCAGCCTTGTCTGTGCCGATCCCAACGTGGTCAATTCCGCAGACGTTCACGAGGTGCTCGATCTGACGCACAACGTCATCCATCGACGCGCCCGGCGTTTCACGGATGAAACCAGGAATGACAACCACGCCAAAGTATCCGCCCTGATCGGCAATCGCCTTGGCCAGCTCGTCCGACTTTCCGCGATCGTGCTTCGCGACCGAGCTGCTGGACGAATGGGAAACGATCACCGGTGCCGACGAGACATCCATGGCATCCCAGCCGACCTGTTCGCTGCAATGGCTCACATCCACCAGAATCTTTGCGTCGTTCAGCTTCCGCACGACCTCACGTCCAAAGTAGGTAAGCCCACTCTGATAGGTCTCGGTACAACCATCGCCCACCAGATTCTGAAGGTTGTAGGTGAGCTGCACCATACGCAACCCGAGGCCTTGAAAAAGGTCGATGCGGTCGAGATCGTCGCCGAGCGCAACTGTGTTCTGGAAGTCAACGACGATTCCATATTTGTCGTCGTCGTGCGCTCGCACGATGTCCGCGGCCTCGCGCACCTGGAGCATCGAGTCATCGAGCGTCGAGATAATCGCCTGGGCATTCGCGATCTTGCGCACGGCGTTCTCAAACGCGGTGGCTAACCGGTCAAAGCCGGAGAATGTGCCGCAGGCCACTGTGACCCCGGAGCGCCGCCACATATCGAGATACATGTCGCGCGCCTCTTGCGATGTCTGGATCTCGCGTGTCAAGATCGCTTCAAGGACAGGCGCCGCCTCCGCCCGCGTCCGACCCTGTTTGGCGAGCTCGGATACGGCTATGCGCATTCCCGGTGTAAAAACGATCCCGGAAATGATCGGCGGTTGCTGGGTGTCGATGACAAGTGCTTGCTGGTGAAGCTCCTGAGCTTCCTGTGGCGTCAAACTCGCCTTTGTCCTGGTAGTCACGTCTCGTGCCCTCTCATCCATAGCGTTCCGCTCATGATGAGGCGCATTCTAGCAAGACGCCGGCCACGCAGGGAAGTCGGTACACCAAAGGCGACGGAGGCAAAGATACAGATAATTTGCGGATAACTGTTCTTGTGCGCAAATAAGCTCAGGTTTCATATTAGGGAGAGTAACGATGGGCGCGGCAGGACAAACACAATCGTTACCTTGACGGTTTTTTGGTTCCCCGTTAGTCTAGCTGCAAACGTAGAGCACGGTCACAATAGTGCTGAGATGCTAGGAGGCACACCACGATGCCCGAGAGGTTGACTCTGTCGAGCTTTTCAGCGCTAACCTTCGACATGTATGGCACATTGATCGACTGGGAGCCCCATATACTCCAATTTTTCCAGGCGTGGGCACGTCGTAACTCCATTCAAGCATCAGATGCCGAACTCCTGGAACATTTCGACAGAGCCCGTGCCCATTACCAGCAGCAACGCCCGGCTTTACTTTACCCAGACGTTCTCCGAGCGAGCTATGCCTACATCTGTAACCAATGGCGAGCCCGGATCGATCCTATCGAACAGGATGCATTTGCGGTTTCGGTCAGCACTTGGGAACCCTTTCCCGACGCACCAGAGGCGATCAGCTACCTGACCAGGTTCTATACGTTGGGCACGCTTAGCAACATCGACGAGTGCTCCTTATCCCATAGTATCGGCAAACTCGGAATCACTCTCGACTTGATCGTAACTGCGGAGCGGGTGGGATCGTACAAGCCAGCACTTGCCCATTTTGTCACAGCTATCTCAGAGCTTGGAGCAATGGGAGTTGGTCACGCTAGCCTCCTACATATCGGTCAGAGCCTACGCGCCGATATCCGACCATGTAACAAACTGGGAGTTAAATCCGCATGGATCCACCGGGATCATCGTTCCCTTGGGCTCAGTGGCAAGGCGGCCAAACTCGCACTTCCAGACCTGACGTTCACAACTCTGGAAGAACTTGTGGCAACCCATTCGCGCGAAATGGAGTTACACACCTCATAAGGTGACTCATTGAGGCTAGACAATAGGGACTTGATTTACATCGTCATTGCCAGCCTACGGCCGGCGTTGGGCTGTCATGCCCGTCTTTACGTGCCACCCGGCCCAGTGACCTCGAAGAACATTGTGTCAATTTCTTCGCCACCAGGCCCTAATAGCTGCGCTTCGTACTCTCCCGTGGTTGGAATGTTGAAACTGACCACAGTCTCAGCTGCAGCTGGTATCTCGGTTGCCGTGATGACGTCGGCGACCTCAAACGTGTACGTTTCAGTGTCTCGATTGACGAACGTGAGCATGACCGGCTGTTCCGCGATCGCTGAGAAGCTGTCCTCGTCGAACTCACCGTTTTCGATCACTACCTGGAATTGCTCGATATCCTCGGGTAAACCCACAACCGCTGTGGGCGTGGCCGTAACAGGACGCAAGTTTGAATCGTCGCCGGTGGCACTGTCGTCGTCTCCGCAACTTGCAACCAGCGCGAGTATCAGAACAACGAGCAGTCCCGCTCCAAGGTGGCGCTTCAGGTTCCTATTCATAGAGCAAACTCCTATCACATTATGTCTAAACAAAGACGAGGGTCCAAGGATGAATCAACCGGATAAATGAACCCATCTCTTTACCGTACCACCAGCCGTGAGGTCACACGGGGTCGTGCGGCATATCCGTGGTCGGTGGGATTCCCAGGCGGGAGGGTTTCGATTGGAGTCCGTTCCACCAGCCGCTGGCAGGCATCTGCGTGCGGCCTTGGGGCTGTACAGTAAGAAGTTCGAGATAGCCGGATCCCGTAGCGACGACAAGCTGCTTTCCATGGTCGACAATCTGCCCCGGAGAAGCGCCGGCACCGGGTGTAACGCTTGCCGAGCGAACCTGGAGCCGCTGCCCGTCAAACGATGTCCACGCCACGGGCCATGGGAGAGCTGCTCGAACTAGACGCTCAATGGTCACTGCCGGAAGCAACCAGTCGATCTCGGCGTCGGCCTTGGTCCACTCGCGCGTATACGTCGCTAGAGAGTCGTCTTGCTCAACAGCGGTCAAACTCCCGGCAAGCCAGGAAACGCAAACGTCCGGCAATATATCGGCTGCCTGTTCAGAGAGCCGTTCGCCGAGAGTGCCGGTTGTATCACCTGAATCAATATCCACGGTAGTTTGCGCGATCATCGGGCCTGCGTCCAGTTTGCGAACGAGCTGTATGATCGACACGCCGGTCTGAGAATCACCGTTGCGGATTGCCCCGGCAATCGGGGCCGCGCCACGATACTTGGGGAGCAGTGAAGGGTGAACGTTTAACACGCCGCCCGGCGCAAGCTCAAGAAGGTTCCGTCGCAGAATCTCCCCGTAGGCGACGACAACCAGGAGATCGGCCTGAGTCACCTGGAGCATGGAAAGCACGTCTTCATCTCGCAGTGACTCGGGCTGGAGCAACGGTAAGCCTGCGTCGACGGCAAACGCCGCGACCGGCGGCGGCGCCAATCGGCGGCCACGCCCAGACGGGCGGTTGGGTTGACTGACGACCATAACAACATCGAAGCGTGTATCTGCCGTGAGCGCCTGAAGCGACGGGACAGCGAACTCTGGCGAACCGAGAAAGACGATCCGGTGACTCAATCGACACTACCCGCGTTAGCGTGACGCATTGCCGTGCGCGCCAGAATTTCAAACCCGCGATGCACATTCTCCCCAGTCTTGGCCGACAGGAAACCATGTTGGGCATGTGCATAGTATGCAAAGGTCTTCGGCCAGGAAGCCGGAAACCGCAGACCGAGATCAGACTTGTTACCGACGATGATGATCGGCGCGTCGGGACAATAGCGTTTGCAGCGCGCGTACCACTCGGTCAGGGCTTGCAGCGAACCCTCTTCCACCACATCATAGACAAGCATCGCAGCTTGCGCCCCGAGGTAGAAGTTGGGGCGATTGCCAGCCTGGCCCTCGATGTCCCAGATAGCGAGCTTGACGTGCTGGTCGTCGATGTCAAACTCCTGGGTCGTAACATCAATACCCAGCGTGATGTTCCGCGCTTCGCTAAACTTCGCCTTGGCATATTGTCGAATGAGCGACGTCTTGCCAACGTTACCCTCGCCGCCGACAATCACCTTAAGCGTGCGCATCATAACTTTGCCCCATCTGTTCGGTTGTTTCCGGTATGCGAATGCGCTCAAATTCGGGATAGTATGGCGAGTATAGGAGAGGCAAGGCAGGTGGGTCAATCGGAGGCGAATATTCAGGACCGGCGTCACAGCAATTCATGATGACATCCTCTCTCAGTCGCCACCGCCACACGTTGTTGCTTCTGCTCATGCTCGCGGCTGCGTTTGCGCTCCGCATCTACGGGCAGGACTGGGATCAGGGCACCTACCAGCATCCAGATGAACGCTTTATCGCGACGGTCTCGTCCGACCGTGTCTCGATGCCCAGCATGTCCGACCTGGGGCAGCTTTTCGATCCGGCCGGGAGTCCAATCAATCCACGCCGGGATGACACTGACGGTAATCCACTTTCGTTTGCATACGGGACCTTGCCGCTCTATGTCCAGGGAACAGTGAGCACCGCTCTTAATCTCGTCAGCGAACGTGATTGGAGCTCGTATCCCGAGCTCTAC
>JACCZH010000102.1 GCA_013696045.1 Chloroflexia bacterium | reverse complement strand
GGCAAAGGCGATATTCCTCGCGTTCGCAACGGCCTCGGTATTGCGGTCGTCAGTACGTCACAAGGTGTCATTTCTGGCCAGGATGCACGGCGACGCGGCATCGGTGGCGAAGTTCTCTGCACGGTTTACTAGGACCGCTTGGGATAGGGAGTACAAAGCAATGTCTCGAATTGGACTACGCCCGATACCGATTCCCAGCGGAGTAGACGTTCAGGTCGACCCCGACAAGGTGACGGTGAAAGGCCCGAAGGGCGAGCTGTTTCAGGCTGTGAGCCCAACGTTGAATATCGATCGGCAGAACGGCGACCTTCTCGTCACCCGGCCGAACGATGAGCGCAAGAACCGGCAATTGCATGGTCTGACGCGCACGCTGATCGCCAACATGGTTGTGGGCGTAACTGACGGGTACGTCAAGCAGTTGGAAATCCAGGGAGTTGGCTACCGGGCGGCACTGGACGGCAAAGTGCTCGTCTTGAACGTCGGCTACTCTCATCCCGTGCGCATCGACCCGCCGGAAGGCATCACCTTTGCTGTCGAAACGCCAACTCGCCTCTCAGTAAGTGGCATCGACAAGCAGCAGGTCGGCGAAGTAGCCGCGCGGGTGCGCAAGACTCGTCCGCCCGAGCCATACAAGGGCAAAGGTATTCGTTACGCTGGCGAGTTTGTTCGCCGCAAGGCCGGCAAGGCTGGCAAGGTCGGCGCATAACGCTGACGTCGCAATGTAGAAGCGCTGGCCCTCGGGATAGAATCCGTCGGCCCGTGGCGCGAGGAGAAGAACGTCGATGAGGTACCACTACAAGTCGCAGCTCAATGCTCGTCAACGCCGCCATTTGCGCGTGCGCGCGAAGGTGCGGGGTTCAGAAGCTCGTCCGAGACTCAACGTTTTTCGGAGTTCGGCGCATATCTACGCACAGGTTATCGACGACGCGCAGGGGCACACGCTGGTGTCGGCGTCTTCACGGGAGCCGGATGTGGTTTCACGGTTAGCGGATGACAAGACCAAGACCGACAAGGCGAAGATCGTCGGGTTGATCATCGGCGAGCGCGCGAAAGAAGCCGGCATCGATACGGTTGTCTTTGACCGCGGTGGATACAAATATCATGGTCGCGTCAAGGCAGTTGCCGACGGAGCTCGTGAATCGGGCCTGATATTCTAGTGAGTCAGAATCAGTCGCGTCATAATCGTAATGGAAGCATGGATGGGTAGATAATGGCCGATCGAAACAGGCGATCTCGCGGAGATTCTGACGGAGCTGGCGAGATTGAAGAGCGAGTAGTAAAGATTAATCGCGTTTCAAAGGTCGTCAAGGGCGGTCGTCGATTCGCGTTTGGCAGCGTTGTCGTTGTGGGTGACCAGAACGGGCGCGTTGGCGTTGGACTCGGCAAGGCCGGGGAAGTGCCCGAGGCGATTCGTAAGGGCGTTGATAAGGCCAAAAAGAGCATGATTACCGTGCCCTTGAGTGGAACAACTATTCCGCACGAGGTTGAGGTGAAATACGGCGCAGCGCACGTTCTGCTGAAGCCGGCGGCGCCTGGCACCGGTGTCATTGCTGGTGGGGGAGTGCGCGCGGTGGTGGAACTGGCCGGTATCCGCGATATCCTTGGCAAATCTCTCGGCTCAAACAACCCTGTCAATGTCGTGCGTGCCACGATGAAGGCGCTGCAGGAGCTTGAGTCCGCCGAAGCTGTCGCCATTCGACGTGGAAAGTCGGTGGAGTCGATCTCCCCACGACGTCGCCGTGAGGAGGCCGCTGTATGAGTAGCGCAAAGACAATGACGGTGACCTACGTTCGTAGCGTGCTCGGCCGTCCACAGGATCAGCATCAAACATTGCGCTCGCTGGGCTTCACACGGTTGCACCAGACGCGTGAGATTATCGACACCCCGTCGGTCCGAGGGATGGTTTACAAGATCCGGCACCTGGTCGTCGTCGAAGGTGAAGACGAAGTTCTCGGGTCGTCGATTCATCCCGCCAAAGGCAATAACAACAGCTAGCCGCTTAGCGGCCGGCGACTGGTTAGGAGCTCGTTGCAGTGAAACTTGACGATTTACGGTCAGCCCGAGGGGCGACCACAGCTCGCAGGCGCGTTGGCCGCGGACATGGTTCCGGCCGTGTGAAGACCGCCGGGCGCGGGTCCAAAGGACAGAATTCACGTTCCGGCGGTGGAGTGCGGCCCGGCTTTGAGGGTGGTCAGAACCCTATCTATCGACGCATGCCGTACAAGCGTGGATTTACGAATCCATTCCGGATCGAGTACGAGGTCGTGAATCTCGACAAGCTGGTTGAGCTTGACCTTTCCGGAGAAATTAATCCTGTAGCTCTTCACGAGGCTGGCGTCGTTCGCTCCAGCTCGGATCTGGTGAAGATTCTCGGCAACGGCGAGATCGGTACCGCGATGCACATTCGCGCCCACAAGTTCTCGGCATCCGCCAGAGAAAAGATTGAAGCAGCCGGTGGGACGGCGGAGGTAATCGAGTAATGCTGGAAGCCGCGATTAACGCATTCAAGATCGCTGACCTGCGGCGGAAGATCCTGTTTACCCTGATGATCCTGGTGATCTTCCGGTTCATTGCAACGATTCCGATTCCGGGAGTGAACCGTGAAGCGCTACGGCAATTGCTGGAGCAAAATCAGCTGCTCGGCATGCTTAACCTTTTCTCGGGATCGACGCTGACGAACTTCTCGATCGCGGCAATGGGCGTTTATCCGTATATTACTGCTTCAATTATCATGCAGCTGTTGACCCCAATCATTCCGAAGCTCGACGAGCTTTCGAAAGAGGGCCAACAAGGACGCCAGAAGATCACGCAGTATCAGCACTATCTCACGGTTCCACTGGCGCTGCTCCAGGGTTACGGGCAGTGCATCCTGATGCAGCAACAGGGTGTGCTGGCGAATTTCGGTTTGTTCAATGGCGACACGGCCCTGCGTTCCATCTCTATTCTGGCGACGCTGGTTGCCGGCACAATGCTTCTGGTGTGGATGGGTAGCCTGATTACCGAGAACGGAATCGGCAACGGCATCTCTATCATTATCTTCGGTGGTATTGTGGCGAGTCTGCCTGGCACGGTCGGTAATCTTCTGTTTGGCGGCTCGACGACGGACAACGTTATCGGCACTGCCGCGTTCCTGGCGCTGGGGTTGCTCACCATTGTCGGTATCGTGATGTTAAACGAGGGTCAACGCCGGATACCGGTACACCACGCCAAACGGGTGAGACGGGGCAGGATGTATGGCGGCAGTTCGACACACATTCCGCTGAAGGTGAACTCGGCCGGCATGATCCCGCTCATCTTTGCGGTTTCGATCATGGTCTTTCCAGGACTAGTGTCAAACTTCCTGACTGGATCAGAGCGACCCTGGCTCCGCGACCTGGCGGCAGACATGGCGCGATTTTTCGATGCGAATACTCTGCAGTATCAGGTCATCTTCTTCCTGATGGTGGTAGCATTCACCTATTTCTACACAATGGTTGTGTTCCAGCAGCAGAGCATCGCCGAGAATCTGCAACGGCAGGGTGCGTTTATTCCGGGCATCCGCCCTGGTCCGAACACCAATCGCTACCTTACCGGAGTGCTCACGAGGATCACCCTGGTTGGCGCGCTGTCGCTTGGGACGATCGCCGTGCTGCCCTATATAGCTGCACAGATTACGGGCGTTCAGACCTTGCTGCTTGGTAGCACCTCCCTCCTCATCGTTGTCGGCGTTGCGGTCGACACGATGCGCCAGCTGGAATCTCAGCTGATGATGCGCAACTACGAAGGCTTCATTAACTAAGCACGCAGGCCAGCAACACCGGGTTATCCGCCCGGTGTTGCTTCTGCTTTACGACGAGAGTGTCAGTGTGAAACACGCAGTAATTGTCGGTCCACAGGGTGCCGGCAAGGGAACTCAGGCGGAGCAGGTTGCTCCACAACTCGGTCTGGTGCACCTTGCAACCGGCGACCTATTTCGGGCACTCATGGTATCCGAGTCTGACCTGGCCGAAGAAGTAAGCTCATATGTCGACAAAGGTGATCTCGTTCCAGACGAGCTCACGGCCAAGGTGCTGTTTGCGGCTCTCGATGACGCTGCCGCGGCGCAGTCGATCACCGGGGCGTTGTTTGACGGATACCCTCGCAACCCTGCCCAGGCAGAGGTGCTCGACGAGAAGATTTCGGAGCGTGGTGAGGTCCTTGGCGCGGTAATCCATATCACGGTTCCACATGACGTGCTGATGGAGCGACTAACTGGACGTCTGGTATGCCGGAACTGTGGACGTGCGTTTCACAAGGTGTTCAATCCTTCGTCCAAAGAGGGCGTATGTGACATCTGTGGTGGAGAACTCTATCAACGGTCCGATGACACCCCGGAGGCGGTTGAGCGGCGCCTGACTATCTACTTTGAGCAGACAGAGCCACTTCTGGAGCGTTGGCGTCCGAGGGGCATCGTCCATGATATTGACGGCAACCAGCCCATTGAGAAGGTCACTGACGACATCATCAACTCGATGGCGAGCGCCGTTGGCTTGCCTGCGGAAGAGCACGCTTCCTGATGCCGATTATCATCAAATCACCTGCTGATATCGAAAAGATGGAGGCATCTGGCCGGCTCGTCGCGCGTGTTCATCAGAAGATGGCAGAGACGATCGCTCCGGGTGTAACGACTTCTGAGCTCGACGCGTTAGCCTATGACACAATCACCGCCGCCGGCGCGCATCCGTCCTTTCTGGGCCATGAGGGC
>JACCZH010000088.1 GCA_013696045.1 Chloroflexia bacterium | reverse complement strand
CGTGACTCGATGAGCCAGCAGCGGCTTGCGCTCGGCTGCCAGCTGCTCCAGCAGCGCGGTCGCATGCTCCATTCCCGGCAACTCTGCGAACTCATCCCGCAGCCTCGCAGCGTTTTGCCGATAGGATGGCTCGGCCAATACCGCGCACACCGCCGCCCGGATGACCTCGGGCGTGCGCTCCTTCGGGCCGACGACGCGTCCCACTCCGAGGTCGGCGCAGCGTTGGGCGTTGCGCGGCTGGTCCCCCTGTACCGGCATGACCACCATCGGGACACCGGCCGCCAGGCAGCCCATGATCGTGCCGAAGCCGCCGTGGGTTATCACCACGTCGCAACGCGGCAGCAAGACACCATGTTCCAGGTGCCGCGCGATCCGGACGTGGTCCGGCTGCGGCCCAAACTCAGCCGGATCGCGCTGCCTTCCGACACCCACGACGAGGTTGACCGGCTCATCACGTAAACCATCCAGGATCGCCTCGTACAGCCCCGGCGTCCGGTTTACCTCGGTCGTGCCAAGCGTCGCGTGGACGAGTGGCCGATCGGGCGGCAGTTTGGCGAGCCAGTCAAGTTCTCCATCCACATTCAACTGGTCGAGTGGCTGAGGGTTGAGGAAGTGCGCCGTCGGCGGGACCTCTTCGTCCAGAGTAACCCATGTAGGCGGCATCGGGGCGAAGGTGAGGTAATGATACAGCCGCGTCCCCGACGGATCAGGCGCCAGGCCAAGCTCGACACGCAGCGGATCGAGTGATGGCACGAGCGCAGCCTGGGATCGAAACCAGATGGCCCCGGCCACGGCGTGCGGCAGGCCAAGGAGTTCGGAGGCCAATTGCCCACTGGACTCAAGGGCTCCATGCACGATGACGTCGGAGTTCCAGCGCGAGGCGATCGCGAGCAGGTCGGGTACCATGGCGCGGGGAGTGGTCGAGCGCCACAGGTTGTAGACCCACGGGATTCGCTCCGGTCCAGGTGGCGGGGCGTCGGGGAAGCTCTGCGTCAACGTGTCGTTGCGCCAATCGATCCCAGCCAGAAACGTCTTGAACCCAGCCTCCTCAACCACCGGGCAGAAGGAGGCGGCACATGCAAAGGCCACCTTATGCCCAGCGTCAACGAGGGCCCGACCAAATGGGACGAGCGGGTTGAACGTGCCGGAGCCAGGTAGGGTCGTGAAGAGCGCGCGCATGATCGTCAGCCTTCCAATGCAGTAGCAACGAGCGACAATTGAATACGGGTCAGAGACACATCCACACTGACAATCTCATGCGCGCTTACATCGCGATGATTGGCGCGCGCTCGCGCGACAGTCGCTCCAGGAGTGCAACACCAAGCTCATTGCCGGGCATCTCCTTGATCTCGTCGCACAACTGTTGGGCGTGCTGCCGGTAGGATGGTCGCGACAGGATCGCTTGTGTCGCCTCACGAAACGCCTCTGGTGTCCGCGAGTCAGGGTTGATGACGGTGGCTACGCCCAAATCTGCCAGCCGTTGGGCGTTGTGGGGTTGGTCGGCAGTGATTGGCACACCGACCATCGGCAGGCCGAGCACCAGACACGCCATGATCGAATTGAGCCCGCAATGCGTCAACATCGCATCACAGCGGGGGAGCAATACGCTATGCGGAATATAGCGCTCAATGACGACATTGGCGGGCTGTGATCCGAAGTCCTCCGGGTCATGCTCGCGGCCGATCGTGAGTACCAGGTTCACCGGCTCATCGCGGAGTCCGGCGAGTATCGACTCGTAGATTTCGCGCATGTCGTTGTGGACGGTGCCGAGGCTCGCGTGAATCGTGGGCCGAGCATCGGACAGGGCCGCTAGACGCTCTGGCAAACGTTCAGATCCAGACGCGTTGAACGGCTCGGGACGCAGGAAGTATGCGGTTGGCGGAATAGCTTCTTCCGCCGCGACCCAGCATTGTGGAAACGATGCGAGAACAAGATAGCGGAAGATTGAGCCGCCATCCGGATCCGGCGGGAGATTGAAGTCAGCCCGAAGTGTCGTGAGTCCCTCCAGAAACAGCGCACGCATCATGGGCGGCGGAAACCAGACCGCGCCGGTCGATGCATGCGGGAGGCCGCGCAGCTCGGCGGCGATGTAGCCACCATATTCGACGGCGTCACGCAGAATCAGATCGGGCTGCCAGGCATCCATAATGTCCAACAGGTCTGGAACCATGGCGTGCGCGTGCACGCCGAAAAATACCCTGGTGACCATCAGGCGCACGCGGAGACGCCAAACCGGCCGGGCCTCCTTGAGCTCGGCGACCAGATCCGGCGGGATGTCCGCTGAACCAGCAGCCACAAACGGCAGGCCGGCCGCCTCGACGGCTCCGCGGAGTACCGTTGGACAGGCGACTCGCACCTCGTGCCCAGCAGCAGCAAGCGTCCGCGCCAGTGGAACAAGCGGGTGGAAGTGCCCATACGTCGGTGTCGAGGTTACCAGGACGCGCATATGACCACATCCTCTCGGGCACTTCACCATCAGGACCGGGTTAACGCAACAACCCACACAGCGGGCAACGATTCTCCGTCCGGGTCCCCGTAGAGACGCAATCGACGGATGGTGATTCCAAGTGTTCAAGGAGTGTCCAGCGCGGAAGCGTGGCCCAACTCTTATTGCGCTGGATGTCTAACCTAACTTCTCGGCGATCCCCTTCATCTCCTCCTCATTGAATGCGCGAAACGTCTGTGTCCTGGTGTTACCTTGAGCCGCGAGTTTCAGGATCGCCACAGACAGGGTCTCATCGTCCGGCGCTTCCAGGACAACGACGACGTCGTATTGCCCGGTTGTCCAGAAAGCACTCTGAAACTGGATACCGAGTGGTTCGAATGCCGTTCGTGCCTCCTGGTACCGACTGACTGAATCGCGAGCGTTCTTCACTCCCTGATCAGTCCAGTTGATCAGAGCGATATAGGTCGCCATGTGCCTGCTCCTTCCACGAGTCTGGGCCACCTTCCGCTTTCCGGCTGTTAGAGCGACGCGGGAACCTTTATGAGATGCCGCGTGCATTAAAGCTCGCGTACGTCCTCGTGCGTCCTTACTTCAGGGGAAACGTTGCTCTCATCGTAAGCCCAATCTCTTCCGCGTCAATCCCTCAAATCAGCAATGCAGGGTCTA
>JACCZH010000074.1 GCA_013696045.1 Chloroflexia bacterium | reverse complement strand
GGACGAAGCACTCCGTTACAGGCGTTCTCGTCTCTGGGCCAAGGCGAGGGACTCGTTGATCCAGCCAACCGAACCGTTGATAAAAATCTACCCAAGACGACTTCGAGTCCGGAGGATTAGTGGATAGCCGTTTACGACCAGATAATCAGGTAAGCCCCCGGTTCGCGGGGGCTTTCTAGTGCCTATCCACTTTAACCGCAAGATCCGGATAGATTCGCGATCCAGACGGGCATAAGATGGATGGAGAACTGTTAAGAAGCGTTCGGATAAGGATCTATCAGATGAACGACATCCCTTCACCGTTGGTCATCATGCACGCCGAAGAATACCTTCGGGACCTCGAACGCAGACACGGAGGGCAGCCGCGAAGGCCGGAGATGCGCCGGACGTTGCATTTTCCGCCCATCCGGCGAACAATCGGACTGACACTCATCCGCACTGGCCAGGTTCTGGCCGGCGCGCAACCGAACGGGGTTTAGAGCAATGCAGCAGACACAGACGACCACCACACCCCAGCCAGTACGCGCGATGCTGCCGGAGCGCGAGCGTTGCTGGCAGGCGGTTCAGGAGCGTGACAGGCTGTTCGACGGCGCGTTCGTGACGGCGGTGCTGACAACCGGGATCTATTGCCGCCCGTCGTGTCCCGCCCGGCATCCCAAGGCTGAGAACGTCACCTTCTACAGTGAGCCTGGTGAAGCAGAAGCGCACGGGTTCCGGGCATGCAAACGCTGCAAGCCGCAAGACGCCAGTGGCGATCCGCAGGTAACGCTCGTTCTTCAAGCATGCCAACTGTTGGACAACCAGGCTGACGCCGAACCGACCCTCGATGCGATGGGAGAGAAGCTGGGGATCAGCCCTCATCACCTGCAACGGACGTTCAAGCAGATTATGGGCATCAGCCCGCGTCAGTATGCGGAGGCGCGCAGAGTCGACCGGCTCAAGCAGCAGCTCCGCCAGGGAAATGATGTGACAACCGCACTCTACGACGCAGGCTATGGTTCCAGCAGCCGGCTATACGAAAGCGCCCCGACCCGGCTGGGCATGACGCCGGCCACCTACCGGCGCGGGGGAATCGACATGGCGATCGAGTACATCATCGTTGATTCTGCTTTGGGGCGTCTGCTCGTCGCGAAAACCGAACGGGGCGTCTCGCTGGTCTGCCTGGGCGAGACCGATGAGCCGTTGATCGCCCGGCTGCACAGCGAATACCCACATGCCACGATACAGGAGGCCAGCGGCGAGACGGGCACGTGGGTCGGGGCAATCCTGGGATATCTCGCGGGCCGTGAGCCCCGGCTGGATCTACCGCTCGACCTGCAGGCGACCGCGTTCCAATGGCAGGTCTGGGAAGCGTTGCGCGAGATTCCGCTGGGTGAGACACGCTCGTACAGCGAGGTCGCCAAATCAATCGGCAAGCCCAAGGCCGCCCGTGCAGTCGCCCAGGCCTGCGCCAACAACCCGGCAGCGCTCATCATCCCCTGCCACCGCGTGGTCCGCAACGACGGGCAGCTGGGCGGCTATCGCTGGGGAACCGAGCGCAAGGAACGGTTGCTAGCGCAGGAACGTGAGTTAGCTGACGTTGGGGAGTAACCAACCCCGATCGGTCATCCTGAGCGAAGCGCAGCGGAGTCGAATGGATCTACGCAACACCATGCAATCCTGGCTGATCCATTCGACTTCGCTCAGGATGACGCCCTGATGCGACGCTCCGCCAGGAATTCCCTGCGCTGCTAGCCCACCGGCGGCTTCGTCGCGCGGACGAAGCCGCTTACGACGCCCACACTGTCGCTCTCCCCTGGGGAACCACAACCTGAGCCTCCACAGCAGGACGACGAGGCGCCCATGTCACTCGCGCTGTAGCTGCGAGTCACCTCGATACTCACGTCCACGAAACCGGCGGCTTCGAGGCGCGCGAGATAGTCGTTCTTCTCTAGAGCTCCAGCGACGCAACCTGACCAGGAATCCATATCGCTACGGAACTCCACCGTGGGCTCGCCCTCAAGCACGATATCCGAGACGGCGAAACGTCCACCCGGCTTGAGCACCCGGAACGCCTCACTGAGCACCGCGTCCTTGTCAACCGAGAGATTGATAACGCAGTTCGAGATCACGACATCGACAGTTGCGTCTGGCAGGGGGATGTCTTCGATGTGCCCTTTCAGGAAATGTACGTTCTGCGCGCCGACCTCTGTGCGGTTGCGCTCGGAGACCTCAAGCATCTCGTCGGTCATGTCCAGTCCATACGCGAAACCTGCGCTGCCCACCTTCCTAGCGGACAGCAGGACGTCGATAC
>JACCZH010000127.1 GCA_013696045.1 Chloroflexia bacterium | reverse complement strand
GGCCCTGAATTCGGCCGAGACGAGCGCGTCGACGACTTCGTCTGCGTCCTTGTTTTGAACCACAGTGATGATTAGCTTCATTTCGCCTCACTCTTCAGTCGGACTATTCCCACACCCCTCGGAGGATCGTCCCCCACATTATAGGGATGGGGTCGACGGTCCGTCAATTACTCGGTGATATGTATAGAATCGTCTACTATGAAGAAATGAGCGTGCGTGGCCGTCTGAGCGAGGCCGAGGTGCTGAGGTTAGCGTATGAATGCGACATCCTCATGCTCAGAGCGCCCCAGGCGCCGGCCCCCATCTTTTTGAATGGACGACCAAACAATGCTCGCAAAACCAGATCTGCCGGACGACCGGCTGAACTCCTGTTTGCATGAAGACTACGGACTGCGGATTCTCAAGCTCTCGTTTCTTCCACTTGGAGCCGATGTGAATACGGCGGTCTATTGCGCCGTATCCGAGGACGCGACGTCATACTTCGTGAAGTTGCGGCACGGTGATGTTGACCGCGCGACCGTTCTCGTTCCCCAGCTGTTGAGCGACCTCGGCATCGCACAGATCATTGCTCCTATCGCGACCAAAACGGGACAACCCTGGACCAAAGTGGATGGTTTCACCGTGGTCCTCTACCCGTTCATCACAGGAGAGAATGGCTTTGACCTCCACTTGGTGGATCAACAGTGGACTGGTCTCGGTGTGGCCCTCAAACAGATGCACACGACGGTACCGCCGCACGATCTCACAGCGCAACTCCTGCGCGAAACATACTCTTCCCACTGGCGCGAGCAGGTCAGAACGTTTCAAGCGCGTGTCGAAGAGGAAGTCTTTGATGATCCCGTGGCAGCGCAACTCGCCACACTGCTACGAGCCAACAGTGACACCGTTTCCGAACTCGTCAGTCGTGGCGGGCAACTTGGCGAGACGCTTCGCGGCCGTTCGCTGGAAGGTGTGCTCTGCCATGGTGACATACACGCGGGCAACGTCCTGATTGACGAGGACCTTGCGTTGTACATCGTCGATTGCGACACGCTGAGCATAGCGCCGAAAGAGCATGACCTGATGTTTATCGGCGCTGGTATCGGCGGTGTCTGGAACAGTGCGCGCGAACAAGCATTGTTCTATCAAGGGTATGGCCGGACGGAGATCGACTCGATGGCGATTGCCTACTACCGCTATGAACGGATCGTGCAGGATATTGCGGCCTATTGTGAGCAGTTGCTGTTGAGCGACGAAGGTGGAGATGACCGCGAGCAATCGCTCCATTACTTCGCCAGCCAGTTCTTGCCCGACGGCGTCGTCGAGATCGCCTTTCGTTGAGATCCGCTACCAGGGCGCCGCTAGGTTCGACCCGGATAGCAACCAGTCGACAGGCTCGTTCAGACGCAGCTGGCCTCCCTCAACCAAAATCATCGTCGCCATGGCCACGATCGGTTTGGTGATTGAGGCGATTCGGAAGATTGTGTTGCGCTACATTGGGTCGTTGCCGCCGAGCGCCATCATGCCGATAGCGTCCACATACGCCTCGCCCAGCTGGCTGACCAGCGTGACGATACCGGGCACATTGCCGCGCTCGACATGGCCGGCCATGTCGTCGTGCATACGGGCCAGTCGCACTTTGGACAATCCTCCGGTGCTCATCGGTTGTTTCCTCCGGCACTTCTCATCGGCCCCGATGGCCGCCGTGGCTATTTCTATTTATTTTTAACCCGGAACTTGAGATGCGTAACTCCAGGAGAGTCGATTACCCGCGTACCTTCAAGCTCAACGTGCTGAGTGTCTATATGGTCGAACAGCCGGGTGCCGTTTCCGAGCAGGATGGGCACGAGGTGAATCTGTAGTTCGTCGAGCAGACCCGCGCTCAGGTACTGCTGAATGAGGTTCGCGCCGCCCGCAATCGCGGTATCGCTGTCCCCCGCCGCCGCTCGTGCCTGTTACAGGGCGCTCTCGGTACCGTCGGTGACGAAGGTGAACGTCAACTGATCGTTCTCGCCTTTGGCTGGCTGCTCCGGCGCGCGATGGGTCAGGACGAAGATCGGAGCCTGGAATTCTCAGTCAGTGAAGTCCCCTTCTCTATCATTACTCCTCGTTATCTGCCGGCTGGAAGGTGAGCACCATGGCGCCGGTGTCGAACGTCTGGGTATCGACGAGCTTCAGCACCTTGGTGTCGAGGCCGTCCTGGAAGAGGCGCTTGCCATGCCCCACAACGACAGGGTGGATCATGAGCCGGTACTCGTCGACCAGGTCATGGTGCATGAGCGTCTGGAAAAGACGGCACTGCCATAGACCACGATGTCCTGGCCGTCCTGCTGCTTCAGTTTGGATATCTCGTCCGCGACGTTCTCTTTGATCAGCGTTGAGTTGTTCCACTCAGCCTTGTCGAGGGTCGTTGCCACAACGTACTTGGGAAGGCCGTTCATTCTTTCGGCAAAGCCCTCTTCGTCGGTTTCGAAGGGCCAGTAGTCCGCAAAGATCTGATAGGTCACACGTCCCAAGAGCAGCGCATCGCTCGCGCGGAGTTCATCCAATTTGTACTTGCTCATTTCGTTATTGAAGGATGGGCCTTGCCACTGTTCGGGCGCTTCCATGACGCCATCCAGCGACAGGAATTCGGTTACGACTACTTTCCGCTTGGTTATGCTCCTCTTGCTATTTTTATCGATCCCTGCACGGTCGCCAGGGATTCGAACTCCTTGATCGGCCGCACCTCGATGGCCCCCAGCCGAGCCGGTGGCATTTTCGACGCTACCCGGATGGCGTCGTTCAGGTCTCTGGCCTCGATGAGATAGAAACCCCCAAGTTGCTCCTTGGTCTCAGCGAAGGGGCCATCGGTAATGGACACCTTGCCGCTTCGCACCCGGATAGTTGTGGCGGCGTTTACGCACTCCAGTGCGTTCGAGGCAATGTAGTGACCGCTCTGCCGTAGCTCCTCACGAT
>JACCZH010000047.1 GCA_013696045.1 Chloroflexia bacterium | reverse complement strand
GTCGTTAGCCGTTCGTTAAGTATGCGCATTTCATCAGCCGGCGTGTGCCGTCGATCTGATGGAACACCCGACTGGTGTAGCTTCATTGCGGCGGCCGCGACGCGGCGCGCCAGACCGGTCCCGCTGGACGTTGGCAGCAGCTGGGTAGCGAGCACTCCGGGAACCTTGCGTTGCAGCCACATGTGAAAGGCCGGCACGGTTCCGACCGGCTTCGGGATCATAATACCGTCCGGACTATTGGAGTCGAACCCGGCGTCCCAGAACGCCTGTGTTGTCTCGTATCCTGTCTGGTCCAGCGAGCGCGCCCGCGCTTTGCCGAGCAGGATAATGGTGTCCCGACCATGAAGAGCCCTGGCATCAATGAACTGATACTCGATCAGACAGCGTCGCCCGGGTTTGTGCCGCGTGACGCGCACGGCCCGTAAGACCATTCCGCCGGTGTACTCGGCAAACTCCCGCTCGACGGCTAGTGGATCGAGTGCGTCCGCCAGAAAGGGCATGGCTGGATCACGAGTGACGCCAAACGGATCGACAACCGGCACGTAGTCTGAGCGCAGGCTCACCGCGGTGCTCCCAGTGGCAGCGGCTGGTGCGCGGCCTTTGCGGAGTGGACTGGCAGGCTTTCAACGATCTCCATGGCGCGCCGCAACGTTACCTCGGTTCGCTGCTGCCACTCCGGCTCGCGGTTGCGGAAGTGGTGTGGAGCAAGCTGGATTAGCCCAGCGGCCGTGTGCAGATTGATCTCTATCTCGTTTGGAGCCTCACGCACAGTTTGATAACCCTCGATCAGGGCTTGCCGCACGCTGGCAACCGGCGCTTGTGGACGGCCTTCGGACAGGGCGTTACGCTCAAGGTGAGCGATAAACAGCCCCAGATCGCTGGCGGGATTGCCGCGCACCGTATTATCGAGATCAATGATCGACACGTAGTCGCCGTCAGAGAGCACCTGGTCGGCATAGAAATCTCCATGAATCGCGCGCAGTTCAGGTTGCTCGGACGGGATGAGCCGGCCCAATCGTTCGTCGATGTCAGCCGCGAGATCCTCGAGTGCCGGAGACGTGAACCGGATGCTGGCGATTGCCAGGCGCATTTTTTCGCGGATATGCTTGGGCTTCTGCTTTTCAAGCCCCTTGCCGGGTTGATTGTGGAGCTCGGCGAGCGCTGCTCCC
This sequence comes from Chloroflexia bacterium, assembly GCA_013696045.1. Classification (GTDB taxonomy): domain Bacteria; phylum Chloroflexota; class Chloroflexia; order Thermomicrobiales; family CFX8; genus JACCZH01. The sequence goes on along the minus strand of JACCZH010000047.1, from coordinate 7,650 downwards.
ACGTTTCTGACGACCGAGCGATCAACCGACGGACCGGCCATGAACTGATGCAATGACTGACCGGGCAGCCATTCAAGTATCACCATCTGATGATGGCCTGAGGAGCCAAGACGATCTGGGAGTTGCAATACACCGGCCGACTGAACGGCCTCGGCGGTGTTCCTCGCATCCTGGAAATCGCGATCAGCATACAGCTTCACTACGGCACACGGCTCGCCGTCGACATCCAGTCGCGCGACGAAGCGGCGCTCCGGTTTGTAGCTCAGGCTGGTAAGTGTTCCTTGCCAAAGCTGTGGAGCGTCCGGCACAAGCGTTTGAAGGACCTCCGGACGTTTGCCGTCGTCGATCAGCTGCTGAAGCGTCTCGAGCTTACTGTCGTTAGGGAAAAAGACAACCTCAATTGCGCTGTCCACCAAAAGAACTCTACCCGGGCCGAGCGACGTTGAAACGGTGGGGCGCTGGCAGGCTTTCGTGAATTTAGAGGAGATATTACCGCCATACGTCTTGGCGTAGCCCCAAATTGTTTCACCGTTCAGCGCCATCCGGAATTTGGCCAGACAGTTTGTGCCCGGCTTGTAGCGCAGGTAGTACATATCCACTTGTGCCGTGCTGGTCTCGGAAAGAACGCCGGTTAGCTCCGCAACGAACGCTTCCGGGTCGAGCAAGGTTCGCAGCCCCGGCAGAGCAGGATCGCGTTGGACTAGGTCACGGTCAGCTGACGAGAGCATGGATCTCCCCATCATGTACTTCAAACGCCGACTGGTGGGTTTTCGCTTGAAGGCGATACAGGGTGGCATACCGGCCGGCTGCTTCGAGCAGTTCGGCGTGGGAGCCACTCTCAACCAGCCGTCCACCCTCGATATAGAGAATGAGATCGGCGCGGGTTGCGAATGTCAGGTCGTGGGCGATCACGAAGGTCGTGCGCCCGCGTGCCAGACGTGTCAAGGCTTCGTTCACCGCCTGCTCGTTCTCCTCGTCGAGCCCGGTTGTCGGCTCGTCCAGAATAAGGATCGGCGATTCACGGATGGCGGCGCGGGCGATCGCAATTCGCTGCCGCTGCCCGCCCGAGAGGGTGACGCCGCGCTCGCCGACCAGCGTGTCGTATCCCTCGGGAAGTTTCTGGATGAAGTCGTGGGCATTTGCCAGCCTGGCGGCGTCTTCAATCGCTTCCGGGGTTGCGTCTGGCACCCCATAGGCGATGTTTTCCCGCAGACTGGCGGCGAACAGAATATTATCCTGCAACACGACGCTGATCTGGTTGCGTAGCGATTCAACCGTGTAGCGGCGGATGTCATGGCCGTCGATTATGACGCAGCCCCAATTTGGGTCATACAGCCGCAAGAGCAGGCTGGCAAGCGTCGATTTTCCGTGGCCAGACGCGCCAACCAGCGCGACTTGCTGCCCTGGCTTGACGTCGAAGTCGATGTTCTCCAGGACGGACTGCCCCTGCTCGTATGCGAAGGTAACGTCCCGGAACTGCACCGCGCCGCGCAGCGGTGGCGCCTCGATCGCTCCCGGAAGATCGCGGACCTCTGGCTCTTCGTTGAAAATGTCGAGCACGCGGTCGCCGGCAGCCGATGCCTTGGCTATCCGGCCGGTGTACTTGGCAAAGTCGCGCACTGGCTTGAAGGCAGTTTTCAGGTAGGTGATGAAGACCAGCAGATCGCCCGGCGTTAGCTGGTTGGCGAGCACCAGCCGCGCGCCGTACCAGAGAACGAGGGCTGTCGCGATGGCGATTAACACATCCACGGAGCGTTCGAGGCTGGCCTCCAGGCGTTTGGCCTGGACGCCCTCGTTCAGGCTCTTATTGTTGTCACTTGCGAAGACATCGGCGAACTTGTTCTGAAGTGAGAGTGCCTGGATGACTTTGATCGCGCCGATGGACTCGGCGGCGGTTGAGGCGGCGTCGCCCTCAAGCTTGCGCTGTCTGCGGGAGACCGTCTGAATTTTTCGGCTGAGGTTGACTGAGCGCAGCCAGAAGAGCGGCATAATCGCAATTGAGACGAGAGCCAACCGCCAGTTCAGCCAGAACATCACGCCGGCCATCGTCACGAGTACCAGGATATTGCCGACCATCGGCATAAGCGCCGTGACGGTGACTTCCTTCAGCATTCCGACATCACTAATAACTCGAACCGTAAGGTCACCACCCCTCGAACGATTATGGAACGAGAGGGACAGGCTCTGAAGATGACGATAGAGATCTTCACGAACCTCGGTGAGCACACGGTTGCCGATGATGGCGAACCCGACCGTGCTCAAATAGGAGACCAGTGCGCGCAGCCCGGTGATGACCACCAGGGCGACCGCCGAGAGCGTCAACACGGTGAGCGGGTCCAGGGCGTTCGGCGCGACAATTTCCGGCGCCTGTTGAGGAACAAGGACACGGTCAAAAATGAACTTGAGTGGCCATGGCTCGAGGATGCGCAAGACAACCTGAGCCAGGAGCGCCATCATTGAGCCGGCCATCAGTCCTTTGTACTTGCGCATGTAGGGCCAGAAGTGGCTTACAAAGCGTGTTAGTCCCGGGAGCGTTTGTTTGAGAGAGTCTGGTCTGGCCATATATTAGCTACCTGTACCTACGGGTTGCGGCTGAACCAGCGAACCGAATCCGGCGAGCGTGTACATGTGTTGCATGACGCCGTCCCAGGTATGATCGCGCAGGACTGATGCCCGTGCGGCTGTCCCAAGGCGTTCTCGCTCCAGCGGATCGTGCCGGAGCTGGGAGAGAGCCCAGGTCAGTGCCGATGGGCTCCCTGGCGGGCAGAGTACACCGTTGACTCCTGGCGTGATGATTTCCGATATCTGCCCGATGTCACTGGCGACGACCGGCAATCCCGCCGCCATATACTCCAGAACTTTCAATGGCGAGAAATAGAAGTCAGGCAAATCTGGGTAGGGCGCGACTCCGACATCCACGGACGCCAGGTAGCCTGCAATAGTGTCTGGAGGAACCGCGCCAGTCATGGTGACGGCGTGCAGCAACCCCCGGCGCTGGAGGTCGGACTCGATGCTCTCGCGCTCGCCGCCGTCCCCAACGATGAGCAGCCGGGTCTGGGAGTCGTTGTTGTGGAGGCGGTCGAAGGCGTCAATCAGGACCGGCAGCCCGTGCCAGCGCTTCAGGGTTCCAACGAAACCGATGGTGAATGTCCCCGCGGCTGCCGGAATCAACGGTGGCAGTCCTTCCGGGAAACGCAGCGGGTTGACCCCGTTGGCGATAACTTCAACACGGCCAGCCGTTACGGGGAAGGTATGGAGATACTCAGCCACCTGCTTCGAAACAGCGGTAAGCACCGTGGCCGCGCCAAAGGCTCGCTGGGCGACCTGCTCCGCCGCCAGGCGGTCGACCAGATCGCGATGCTCGGCCTGCTCCTCGATCAGAGGAGCATTGACTTCAAGCACGCCAGGAATCCCCGCCGATCGAGCGAAGTGCATGCCGGCAAAACTCCAGAGCGAGTAGCGCTCGTACACGAGATCGAACGGCCCGGACGTTACCAGAGCCCGTTCGAGGGCGTCGTTGGCCGCCAGGGCTTCCTTCTCACGAGCGGCTGGATCGCCTTTTGGCGGACGCGGTAGCTGGCAGACTCGAACAGCGGCTAGATCGGCCGGGCAGTCGCCGTCAAACCGGTTGGCAAAGAGCGTCACACTAGCGCCGGTGCGGAGCATGGCGCGGATAACTTCCTGGACATGCACCGATGATCCTTTGCGGCCGAAGACTGGAACGCCTGGATCAGCGCAAATGTAGGCAATTCGCATGCGAGACTCCATCTCCTAGTTGGCCTGAATTAGCGTGTCGGCTCCGTGAAACATGGAGCGTAGCTGGGCGGCGTTGCGGTGAATGTCAAACTCTTGCTCGATCGTCCGGCGTGCTCGCCCGGCAAGATCCACCTGGAGTGCTGGGCTGTCGAGCAGCCGCGCCATTGCCGTTGCAAGCGCCGCTGGCTCTTGCTGTGGGACCATCAGGCCGGTCTCCCCATCGCGAACAATCTCCGGGATGCCCGTCACCGGGGTTGAGACACAGGGCGTGCCGAGCGCCATTGCTTCGAGCAGCACGGTTGGCAGACCGTCACGGTTGCCGTCTTCGGCTTCGATACAGGGCGCGGCAAACACAGCGGCAGATTGAATGTGCCGGATGATCTCGTTCTGTGGACGTGAGCCTGGCAGCGTAACGCAATTGCTTAAACCCAATTGGTCGATGCGGGCACGCAATTGCGCTTCCTCCAGCCCGGAACCGATGATCTCGCAGTGGAATGACACGCCGCCACACGCCAAAAGAGCACAAGCATCAATGAGAACGGCAAACCCTTTTTTCTCGACGAGTCGGCCCACGGTAACGATGCGTCGCGGCCGCTCCAGCGGTGCGTCAAAGCCGAAGCGCGTGAGATCCAGACCGTTATAGATGCGGCGCACATTGGCCGCGGCCGGCCCATATTCGCGGCGCAAGAATTGGACGTTGTAGTCGCTTACGGTTATTGCGGCGGTGGCGCTTTCCAGCTTGCGGCGCAGATCGGCCGGTTCGACGCTTTCGTGAAAAATGTCTTTGGCGTGGGCGGTGAAGCTAAACGGTATCCGCGCAAAGCGGGCCGCCAGAGCAGCAACTGATGCCGGGCTGCTGGCGAAATGGGCGTGCAAGTGGGTGATGCCTTTGCGCTGTGCCTCCAGGGCGAGCAGAGCGGCCTGATAGACGGTCTCGGCATCCTCACCCCTGGCAAGTTCGAGTGACTGCCAGAAGCCTGGGAGGGTCCGGCCGGCGTCCTCAAGCGCTTCCCACAGATCGGCCCCTCGCAGGCTGCGATGTGGCAGATAGGTTACGCCAGCTCGCACCCGCGAAATCGAGTCCTGGAAATGTGTGTCTACTGGTGGCCGGAGAGAGAAGATGTCTATCTCGACGCCGCTTGCCTCATGCGCCAGGATCTCGTTGACAATGAATGTCTCCGAAAAGCGGGGATAGCGTTTGACGACATAACCGATGCGATGCGACCTAGAGAGCAGCATACTGACTCTCCTCGTTACACACCTGGCCGTTGGACCATGCGGCGGCCGGAGTCAGCAGCTCGTCGAGAAGCTGGGGCAAGCGCTCCAATCCGTTCCGGTCGATTGTGACATCATTACCCGGTCCAGTCCGCTCATCAGCAAGCCAGGCGCTAAGCCGTGCCGGGCTCAGGCAGTCTGGGTGAAGCATGTCGAGCTTCCCAAGCTCGCTCAACCGCCGGGCGCGGATGTGTTGTTCCTCGCGCGGGCGAACCCGCGGGACGATCAGCGCGCGCTTGTTATACGAGAGCACTTCACAGACCGTGTTGTAGCCGCCCATCGCGACCACACTGTCTGCGCGTTGCATCAGGAAACCGGGTTCCTGAACAAAGTCAAGAATGCGCAGGCGCGGATTCGATACTGCGTAGCCGCGCAGCCGTCTCTGGGTTTCCTCCGGCATGAATGGCCCGGTCAGAACAACGCCATTCGTGCCGGAGGGGAGATCGGCCTGGGCGAACGCCTCGGCAACACGCGAGCCATCCTGACCACCTCCGACCATACAGAGCGCGAGCTTGCCATCCGGCAGATTGAGGCCGGCCAGCAGATCCCGCCCGGTGGCCTCGTCAAGGTTGAGCCGCGCGCATTGATCGAGATAACCGGTGTAACGCACTTTGGCGGCGATGTCGGACGGGAAGCCATACTCAACAACGGGATCGTAAACAGCCGGGTCGCCAAAGACCCAGATCTGATCAAAATACCGGCGGATAGCGCTGTAATTGCCGGCCTTGCTCCACTCACGGTCTACAATCGCGGGCGCATCCAGGATGTCGCGTAACCCAAGCACGCATTGAGTTTGGCCGGATTGCCGCAACGCTTGTAGCGCGGGATCGAGCTCGCGCACGGCGCCACGCGGAACATTGTCGACAATGAAGACGTCCGGCTGAAAGGATTCCAGCGCGGTGCGGATGAGGTTTCCGCGCATCACGATTAGCTCTTGAAGAGACATGTCCAGACGGCGCGCCCGGTAACTGCCGTCGGACGCTTTGTGAATTGATGGGATGGTGAGGCAGTCGGCGCCGGGCGGCATCTGGAAGGCGCTCGTCTCACGGTTGCCGGTGATCAACAAGATATCCACCTGGCGGTCGCTGCCGGACAACGCCTGCGCCAGCGACAGGTTACGGCGCGCGTGGCCAAGTCCCATCGTGTCGTGCGAATAGAGTGCCACGCGGACCGTGCTCGGCCCCACGCCATTTTTCGGCAGCCGGGCCGCCCACGATCCGGCGTCAAACACTGGCGCTGGGCCGAGCACGGGAATCCGACCATCGGTGAAGTCGGTGGTTGGGGGCTGTTGGTCGCCAGTGAGTCCCATAGAGTTCATCCTCATCATCAACATCAAGAATGTCGCTCGTGTCTTACTACAGAGCGGAGACCGGTCCGGAAAATACATACAATCGATAACAAACCGAAAACAGAACTCTAATGTGTACGGCGACAGGCGGCCCACTGGGCCGCCTGTCGCTGAACGTTGAAGGAAATACGTTAGCGCGGCGCTGTCACTGCGGCTGCGGCATCGATCCTCCACGGCACAGGGCCGGGTATGGCGGCGGAGGTTGACACCACTCTGTCGATCAGGTCTTCGGCGCTCATGTCTGGATACATGGCCCGGATAAGCGCCGCGTGCCCGGCCGCCAGGGCGGAGGCCATCGACGTGCCACTCCAGGACGCGTAGCGGCCGTCGGGCATGGTGCTGATAATCTCTTCGCCCGGCGCGGTGACATCGACCCAGGCGCCGAAGTTGGAAGCGTCCGTCAGTTGTCCCTCCTGGTTGCTGGCTCCGACCGACAGCACAGTCGATTGATCCTCGGCGGCTGGATACTCGGGCGTGTCGGTTCCGCTGTTGCCGGCGGCGGCGACAACCACCGTTCCGCCGAAACAGGTTGGTGTGTCACCCGAAACCTGGAACGCCTGGTTGCCGGAGGCTCTCATCACATGTTGTCCGGATCCACTGGCCGAGACTCGGAAGGTTGTCACGCCGCGTGTCGATCCCGAGTCATCGTCGTCGAAGTCATCATCAATATCATCAATGTCGTCGTCGAAGTCGTCGTCAAAGTCATCGTCGAAGTCGTCATCCGAGACAGGAGGTGGAGGTGGCGGCACAGGTGTAGGGGTAGGGAGGGGCGGAGCCGGCGGAACCGGTGTAGAGGTTGGGGCAGGTGGAGCCGGTGGGACAGGTTCCACTTCCTCGACATCATCGTCATCCACGCCGTAGCACACGACCTCGCGAACGATCTCGCCGAGCAAGTCGGTGCGGCGTAAGGTGCCAAGGCTCAGATTGACGATGTGGGCGCCGTCGGGTGTGGCTGGGTCGCCGTCTGGATCAACCGCGTATAAGAGCGCTTCCGCCAACACCCAGATGTTGCCGTTGCCCTCGGGATCGAGCACACGGATGGGCATGATGCTCGCTCCTGGCGCTGCTAACGCGATGGCGCCGGCCACGTGTGTGCCGTGTCCGTAGGCCGGCGTTGCGTCGGTGTAACCGCCAACCTCGCTTGGATCGTCGTCGAAATCCACGAAGTCATAGCCAGGCACGATGCGTCCCGCCAGTTCAGGATGGGTGATGTCAACGCCGGTGTCGAGCACGGCGACCGTAACTCCTGCTCCGGTGCTGACCTGGTGCGC
>JACCZH010000044.1 GCA_013696045.1 Chloroflexia bacterium | reverse complement strand
GCGCACGATAGGCCGTCAGCTCGACCTGAACGGATACCGATCGATCATTGTTCTCCAGGTGGATGGGGGTTTTATCGTCCGCGCCGTGAACCGCCGCACTCGTAAAATGGAGCTGATCGAGTTTTCTGACGCAGACTTTCCGGAACGCATGATCGCGGCAACCGGGGCCAGAGGAGACGGCGAGCGTCCCGAATCACCCTCGACACTGGCTCCCACCGGTTATGAGGATATGTTCCGGGCGATTGGCCGCAGGCTGGATCACATACTGGCGCGGAATGTCGTCGTTGCCGAGGGGCAGACGGCGTTGTTGGTCACTGGACAGAAAGGTGAGCCTGATAGCGGTGTGGAGGCATTTGAATCTGTCCTGGATCTCATTGCCATTACCGAGTTGCTCGATGAAGCATTCAGATTGCGAGCAAACGAGCAACGAACCGGGGAACGGGAATCGTAATGCCAAGTTTTCGCAGGCCGCAGCCATCATCACCACCTCCACGCCCTCTCTTCCGTCCCGATGGCACGCCCTCGTATCAGCAGCGTCTGGCGGTCATAGGACGCCATCTGGACGTGCGCTGTTGCAAGACAGCCTGTGTTGTCGAAGCCGAGGGCAACTACATTGTCCGCGCGCTCAGCGAGGGTGACCGCGCGCCCATGCTGATGGAGTTTGTTACCGAAGACTTCGCCGGCGGCGGTCCAGATGCCCCGCGAAAACTGATGCCTTCCAGTTTGCTTCCGTCTGGATATGAGATCACCTTCCGGGCGGTTGGCCGCCTGCTTGACGAGCGCAGCGCTCTCATGATTGCTGTGATCGAGTGTCTGTCCGCGCTCCAGATTCTTGGCTATGAAGGTGGCCATAGCGGCGGACACGTGACGCATATGCCGTTTGAGCTAACACTTGATGACTGGGCACTACGGGAGCTCGTTGATGGCAGTGTCTAGCGAATCCGTCCGGGACCATCGAGAATCCTGCCGGGAGTTGATCCCGTGTGTTCTCCGTCCGAAAGCACCTGGGTTCCGTTGATCCACACGTGACGGACGCCGGTTGAGAGTTGGTGTGGGTTTTCAAACGTGGCGCGGTCGGAGATCGTCTTCGGATCAAAGATCACGACATCGGCGAAATGTCCTGCCCGCAGCAACCCGCGGTCGCGTAACCCCAGACGGTCCGCCACTGAAGAGGTCATCTTGCGAACCGCTTCTTCGAGGGTCAGGACACCCTCTTCGCGGACGTATTTGCCTAATACACGAGGATACGTCCCGTATGCGCGCGGGTGGGTCGGCCCGCGCTCGGTTGCCCACTCGGGGTCAACTCCGCCGGCGTCGGTGCTGACCTTGATCCAGGGCTGCTGGAGCTGGAGGGCTGTGTTCTCCTCACTCATTCCGAAATACATCGTGAAGATGCGCTGTTGTTCGGAGATCAGCAGATCAAAGATCGTATCGACCCAATTCTGCCCGCGCATTTCGGCAATCTCGTCCAGGCGCTTGCCGATATACTGCTGGTTTTCCTTGCGATCGAACCCGACCGGCATCACACCCTCCGGGCCGGTCTCATCGGCCATAGCCTCCCAGTCGCCGGATGGGTTCAAGACCTCAGCCCGGATCCTGGCGCGAGTCTCGGGATCAACCAGGTTGTCGAACAGCTTGCCCTCGGCGGCGGCCCAGGGCGGCAGGCAGGATGAGAGCCCGGTGCCGCTGGCAACGTATGGATACATGTCGACCGTCACGTCCAGGCCTTCGGCGCGGGCGTCGTCGATCATCTCGATGACCTTTGGCATCTTGGCCCAATTGTCACGGCCGGTTGCCTTGAGATGGTAGATTTCGACGCTGACGCCCGAGCGCCGGCCGATCTCGATTGCCTCGGCGATACCTTCGATAAGTTGATGAGCTTCCGAGCGGACATGGGTGATGTAGACGCCGCCGCTTTCGGCAACGATTTCGCAGACCTCGACGATCTCGTCGATCCCCATGTAGGCGTCCGGCGGGTAGATCAGCGCAAACGAGACGCCGAACGCGCCGTCCTCCATTGCCTCCTGCATGACGCGCTTCATCGTGGCCAGCTCTTCGGCACTGGCCGCTCCCATGTCCATATCTTTCGCATAGCGGCGTAACGTGCCGCCACCCAGGAACGAGCCGATGTTGGGCGATACTCCTTGTTCCGTCATCGCCTCTAACCAGTCGCGGAAGCGTGTCCAGGATTGTGCCTTTTTGGACCATTCGGGATAGCGCTCGCGGAATGCCGCGCCTGGTATGGCCTCGTCGATGCGCCCGCCGAACGGCGCCGGGGTCCAGGCTTCACCCATGATCTCGGTCGTCACTCCCTGCGTGATTTTCGAGAGGCAGCGGCCGTCGATCATCAATGGGATGATCGAGTGGCTCTGGATGTCGATGAAGCCGGGACAGACCACCATGCCGCTAGCGTCGACGACATCCGTGGCGCTGCTCCGGTCTATGCGTCCGGCCGGAGCGATGTCAAGCACCTTGTCATTCGAGATCGCGACATCGCCGTAGAACCAGGGATTGCCGGTACCGTCGATAATCTTGCCGCCGGTTATCAACAGGTCAATCTGTGCGCCCATCTAGCCTCCCTGATCGTCGCGAAAATTCACGAGCTCATCGTACAGTGTTTTCTTCACGGTTGTGCAAGAAGTCGGCTACGATCAGTTCGCACCAATTGGGTCCGTAGCCGGAACTAAGGCAAGGCGAAGGGGATGAATCATGAGCCGATTGGATCTCGCCCCGGCGATTGAGCGCCTGGATTGGTTTGTACGGCAGCGCATGAGCCATGAGGGCATCCCGAGCCTCGTGCTTGCTCTTACCGACCGCGCCGGTCTCCTGCATGTCGGAACGTATGGATATTCCGATTTGGCGGCCAAGGCTCCAACGACTGAGACAACCCTGTATGAGCTCGGCTCAATCGGCAAGTCCTTTACCGCTATGGCCCTGTTGCAATTGAAGGACGAGGGCCGGATCGACATGCATGCGCCGGTGAGTGACTACCTGCCCTGGTTCCAGGTGCGCTCGCGGTTCGAGCCGATAACGATCCACCACCTGCTCTCACA
>JACCZH010000033.1 GCA_013696045.1 Chloroflexia bacterium | reverse complement strand
TATGATGGCTGCTATTTCGGCCATAAAAGCCTGCCGTCCTCCGTTTCCACGAAGATTGCGTCCACTGGGCAAGACTGGGCAGCCTCCATGATCGTCTCTTCATCAGCGCCCTCTGGATCGACAACTTCGGCCACCCGGTTGGAATTCATCTGGAACATGGCCGGGGCGCAATCGACACAGTACCCGACGCCGATGCACCGACCCATATCCACCTCGACCACGAGCTTGCGCTTTGAGGCATCCAACCCTGTTCACCCTCCAGATGACCGCTGATTTACCGCCGACGATACCAGACGAACCCGGATGAGGTTGGCCGGCAACGTATCCTCATATGAGGAATGTATTCATTAAAACCTCAGAAAGTGGTGAACGTTACCGTGCAGATTCGAACCATACTCTGGACAGTTGCCCTCTTTGCCATCATCCTCACGGGATGTGCGGGCGACAACGATCCGACGCCAGCCCCACTCGTCGCAACCCCCGAAACTGGCGCAGTTGAATCATCGCCGACCATCGTAGCGACTGAAGACTCCACTCCAACATCCGAGGTGATGGCTGGAGAAACACCGGAACCAGAAACTGACCCAACCACTGAGGCGACGGCAGAGGCACAAGCAACCGAACCGCCACCCAGCGAAGAGACCGCCGACCTCGAAACCCTGGAGATAGAGTTGAAAGAAGCCGCCAGCGGACTCAATCAACCACTCAAGATCGTCTCGGCTTACGACGGCAGCAACCGCCTTTTTATTGTTGAAAAGGGTGGGACAATCAGAACTCTTCTGAACGGCGAGTTTACCCCGGAGCCGTTCCTCGACATCACCGAGCGAGTCGGTTCACAAGGCTCCGAGCAGGGATTGCTCGGCCTCGCCTTCCATCCGGACTTCCCTGAAGCCAACGTCGTTTTCATCAACTACACCGACACCGGCGGCAATACCATCGTCTCGCGCTTCACCGTTGAAGGCGACGCAGCCATAGCTGATCCCGGCAGCGAAGAAGTGCTCCTGGCCGTCGAACAACCCGCCGCCAACCACAATGGCGGGCACCTGCTTTTCGGCCCGGATGGCTACCTCTATATCGGACTAGGAGATGGCGGCGGCTCCGGCGACCAGTTCGGCAATGCCCAGAACGGAGCAACCCTGCTCGGCGCCATGCTGAGAATCGATGTCGACAGCGGCGACCCGTATGGTATCCCGGAGGACAACCCGTTTCTGGATAATGCTGACGTCCGCGACGAGATCTGGGCGACCGGTCTGCGCAATCCCTGGCGCTATGATTTCGACCGCTCGACCGGCGACCTCTACATCGCCGACGTTGGCCAGAACCGGATCGAGGAGGTCAATGTACAACCCGGAGACAACCAGGGAGGAGAGAACTATGGCTGGCCGGTGATGGAGGGCAGCGAGTGCTACCAGGCAGACGAGTGCGACCAGACCGGACTGGTCCTGCCCGTCACCGAATACACTCACGACGACGGTTGCTCGGTCACCGGCGGCAACGTCTACCGCGGCGAGACGTACCCACAGATGGCTGGCATCTACCTCTTCAGCGATTTCTGCTCCGGCAACATCTGGGGGCTGACCCAGACAGCCGGGGAGTGGCAGACACGCTTGCTCGCCGAGTCCGGCTTCTCGGTTTCATCCTTCGGCGAAGACGAAGCTGGCGAGCTCTACCTCGTGGACCTGACCTCGGGTGTTTTGTACGCGATCGTTGCCAACTAGGTCACCCCCGATCATTCATACAGCCGGGATCTATCCACACTGAATGTTTGCGCCTACAATCGCTCCCAGACTCTTAAAGAAGACACACATGAAGGAGAACAACCCAATGGCACAGACGACGACAACTGTCTACTATCCCGAACCGGGCTACGATAACTGGGAACGCAAACGGCCGGAAGAGCTTGGCATGGATTCGGCCAAACTTCAGGAGGCGATGGATTTCGCCAGCGCGCATGAGGCAGCGGAATCACGAGACATCCCCAATACACTTGGGACCGATCCAATCAACGACCACCCTCACAACGAGATCATCGGTCCGACCAAAGAACGTACCGGTGTCAATGGAGTTATCATCCGTCACGGTTACATTGCCGGCGAGTGGGGGGACACCGAGCGGGTTGACATGACCTTTAGCGTAGCCAAGAGCTATGTCTCCACCATGGCCGGGCTGGCTTTCGACAAGGGACTCGTTCGCGATGTGCACGATCTTGTCAAGGATTATGTTGATGATGGCGGGTTTGATTCCGAGCACAACGCCAGGATCACCTGGCAGAATCTCCTGCAACAGACCAGTGAGTGGGAGGGCGTACTCTGGGACAAACCGGACATGGCCGACCGCCGCCGTGGCCGCGACCGCGAACTGAATGAGCCGGGCACGTTTTACGAGTACAACGACGTGCGGGTCAACCGTCTGGCATTGAGCGTCCTGCGGGTGCTGCGCGAGCCGTTACCAGAAGTTTTGAAGCGCGAGATCATGGATCCCATCGGCGCGTCTGATTCCTGGGAATGGCACGGCTATCGTAACTCCTACGTGACCATTGACGGCCGCGAGATGCAATCTGTCAGCGGCGGAGGGCATTGGGGCGGCGGCGTCTGGGCCAGCTCGTTCGACCACGCCCGCTTCGGCTATCTGTTCCTGCGCCGGGGCAACTGGGGCGGCAGGCAGCTTATCAGCGAGCGCTGGGTGGATCTGGCCACGGCTCCCTCCGAGAGAGAACCGACCTACGCCTACATGTGGTGGGTGAACCCTGGAGGTGCATTGTTTCCGAGCGCACCGGAATCGAGCTTTTTCGCGGTCGGCAAGGGCACCAACCTGATCTGGGTTGATCCCGAGCACGATCTGACCGTTGTGATCCGCTGGATTAGCCGCGAACATGCTGACGGATTCATCGAGCGGGTCTTGGCCGCCATAAACACCAGTTCCTAGCGGAAAACTCTGCATAATATGGACCTGATAATGCGGCCAAACGGTCAAGCCAAAGCTATATCTCGCATACAGTGCTAAATATGTATCCAGAATCCTGCGCGGATACGGCTCTTGACACTTCGTAATGTGATAACGTGATGATGGGTGGAACTTAAGATTAAGAAAGGAATTCGCCCATGGCGACTGGAACCATCAAGACGATCCGTGATGACAAAGGCTTTGGCTTTATCGAGCCTGAAGGCACTTCCGGGCAGAACGACCTCTTCTTTCACCGCAGCGCGGTTGAGGGTGGCGGCTTTGAAATGCTCCGCGAGGGCCAACAGGTCAACTTCGAGGAAGAGCCAGACCCACGCGACCCGAGCCGGCGGCGCGCTGTGCGCGTTACCGCCGCCGACGACATGATGTAAAGAGGCCTGGACAAGCAGTCAGATAGAACTAAAAAGACGCATGATCTCTCGTCACGAATTGAAGAGGTCATTCGAGTTATCGAACGGCCGCGAATCGCCCATATGGCGTATACGCGGACAAGCTCCCGGCGCAACCGACTCCACTCAACGCTCCGCGGACACCTCGACGAACTCAACACGACCGATCATGAATATATCTGAACTCGTGTCACGCCATGGTATTCTTGTCCGGCTATTCGGATGAGAATACCGTGGCAGCACGCCACGATTCGTTACCTCGTGATACATTCACTGCAGGTGGAACGCATAGGAAAGGAATTCGCCAGTGGCGACCGGAACCATTAAGACAATTCGAGATGACAAAGGCTTTGGCTTTATCGAGCCCGAAGGCACCTCAGGACGCAATGACCTCTTCTTTCACCGCAGCGCGGTGGAAGACGACGGCTTCGAAATGCTCCGCGAGGGCCAGCAGGTCAACTTCGAGGAAGAGCCAGACCCACGCGACCCGAGCCGGCGACGCGCTGTGCGCGTTACCGCCGCCGACGGTATGTAGTCGGTTGGTCCGAAACGGTCTGAATCTGTAACGACGCATGACCTCTTTAGAACACGAGAAGAGGTCATTCGAGTGAATAAGGGGTTGCCAGCGCGCCCAACAGACGCGCTGGCAGTCCTTGTTCCCGGCGCAATCGACTCCACTCAACGCTCCGCGGACGCCTCGACAACCTCGTCTCGTTCGGACATGAACAGATCGTCGAACTGTGTCACACCGTCGTACTCCAGTCCGAGAATTCGGGCGAGTCCTTCTGATGTGGCCAGTTCGCGGCCGAAGGTCTGGGCCTGGCTGGCGCTCATGTGC
>JACCZH010000021.1 GCA_013696045.1 Chloroflexia bacterium | reverse complement strand
CCGCGCAGGCTACGCAGGTGAAAGTCCTGACCGCACATGTCGGGCAAGACCAGGTCTGGGACGTTGACGCTTTGGAGTGCCCGCCCACCGGCCTCGGGGCCCAGACACCACAATCCGGTCGCCTCGTCGTGGACAAGCGGCATACCCAGCCGCTCGGCGAGGAGTCGTGCATCGATCGGTTGTCCGTCGAGTTGTGGAAGGGGCACACACCGCTCGCCCTTACAGGCTCCCTCCGGTTTAATCTCCCAGCCGATGCGGCGCTCCAACTCAACCGGGTCAATCGCAAGCGTCTCAAGAATCATCCTGTGAACTCATTTCTACTCAGCATGTTGCGTACGCCTCCCACAGTATCGTTCGTGCGGGTACACCTCGGTATCGCCGAGCGACAGCGCGTTTCTCGTGCTTGCAGGTGGCTCTCGAGAGGTTGATATCTGCTCGATCATACCCGCAAGCATTGACAGATTACCGACAATGAGGGCCGATGCCACTTCCGGCAGAGCTGGCAGATTGAACTGTATTACTCAAATGAACGGGCAACCCACAGAGCATTCTTTCGTGATGTCTCTACCCCCACGTGTCTCGACCCAGAATACGGCACAGCAGAGAAAAATCGTACCGCGAACTCAAACACAGGTCGGCTGCATAACAATGGCTTGGTTGTAGCTGTGACTCCGAAGACAGAACGAGCCCTCGTTTGCGAGGCATATTTCGATACTGCCTACCAATACGTCTGTAGTATAGAGACAAGGTTATATTGGATAACGGCGCAGGACTGTGCCGCGTGACTTCTCGCAACAGGCGTTAGATCCATCGCGAAAAGAGATTTGGTGCGAACGTGCACTGAACGGCTATGGAAAGGGACCCGGCAATGAACGCAGACAGCAAGCACAATGGGCTGATTGAGCAGGTTATGCAAGGGTACTCAGACGAATCACGACCGTTGAAGGCGTATGTTGGACTAATGGGAGTCTTCAATCTCATCTTCGCTGCAGTGTTGCTGACGGTAAAGCGCAGCAATCGCCGGTTGCCCGAGCGCGTCGGATACGCCGACATCATTATGCTCGGCATCGCCTCGCACAAAGTGAGCAGGTTGCTTACGAAGGATTGGGTCACCAGCCCACTCCGCGCGCCGTTCACGACCTATGAAGGAGCCGGCGAGATGTCTGGCGAGGTGACGGAATCACCGCGCGGCAAAGGCTGGCGGTTAGCGATTGGCGAATTGGTCACCTGACCATACTGCACCGGGCAGTGGGTCGCTGCCTTCTTCGGATATGGTCTGGTCCTCAAGCCAAACGTCACGAGACTAATCGGCGCTATCTTCAGCATGGTTGCGGTCTCGGATTTCTTCCACAACATCTACAGTATGAGCTACAGCCTCTCCACACGTTCGAAACCGAAGAGTGACTAACGACGCATGCTGTTGCTCGCCCTCGATCGAAGAGAATGTGTTCGAGGCGGAAATGATGCAGATTCGGAGTTGAGATGGTGACCGCCTCGATCAGCGATTATGGCTTTCTTTCAGATTGCCAGACTGCTGCGCTTGTCCACCGCCATGTCTCCGTGGACTGGTACTGTCCGTTACGGTTCGATTCTCAAGCGGTCTTTTCCCCGCTGCTTGACCCGGATGGCGGTCACTGGTCGATTCGCCCGGTCGGTGACTTCATAGCCGAGCGTGCTTACATCGAGGATACGATGGTGCTCCGTACGGTCTTCGAAACCTCGACAGGCCGCATTGCCTTGCTCGATACGCTGGCGATGGGACACACAGAGCGCGGTCACCACATCGGCAGGCAAGTGCCTCACGTACTGGTGAGACAGGTTGAAGGACTGGCGGGCGTCGTCGAAGTCGTAATCGAATTCGTGCCACGGCCAGAGTACGGACTAACGATTCCATACTTCGAGGCCACCGCCTGGGGCGTTATGGCCCACGGTGGAGCGGTCGGGTTCAATCTGCTGGTCAATGGCGCTCAACTTACGGTTGAGCCCGGCAGGGCTGTCGGCGAACTGCACGTGCGGAGTGGGGATATCGCCGGGTTTGGATTGCGCTGCTACCGGTACTCCGCGCGCGAGACAAACCTGTTGCCTGAGACCGTCGACGCACGCGCCGAACTCGAAAACGCCGTGGAAGCCTGGCAATCATGGACGGAACTGCATCATGGTTATCGGGGACCGTATACCGAGCAGGTCCGTCGAAGTGCACTCGTACTCCAGGGACTGACATTCCAGCCTACCGGGGCCGTCATTGCGGCGGCGACCACATCGTTACCGGAGACTCGCGGTGGCAGTGACAATTGGGATTATCGATATTCCTGGCTACGTGACTTGAGCCTGACGTTACGCGCCCTCTGGGTCGCGGCCTGTCCGGACGAAGTTGTGCGCTTCTTTGACTGGGTTTCTCACGCGACGAGGAATCAGCTAGAAAATTTGCAGATCATGTATGGCGTCGAGGGCGAACGGGACCTCACAGAACATACACTAGATCATCTAGATGGCTTCAACGGTGCGACCCCGGTGCGGGTTGGCAACGATGCATGGGATCAGAAACAGCTCGATGTCTATGGCGAAATTGTCGATGCGATCTACCTCCTTCGCGACCAGCTCAGCAATCCGCTCGACGATCAGATCCGGCAGTTAGTGCTCACGTTCGCTAACCGTGCGGCGCAGCGCTGGCGAGAACCGGATGCCGGGATGTGGGAAGCTCGTGATCAGCAGCGTCATTACCTCACATCAAAAGTGATGTGCTGGGTCGCGCTCGACCGCGCGATCAAGCTGGCACCACGGCTCGGTGATGACGCCCAAGTCGAGGAGTGGGAGCAGACTCGCGATGAGATCCGCGAAGCAGTGCACAGACACGGTTGGAGTGAGGAGGTGCAGGCTTTTACCGGCGCCTTTGGCTCACATCACCTCGACGCATCCGTCCTCTTAATGCCTCTGGTTGGGTTCTTGCCGGCCAGCGACTCTCGGATGCGGAGCACGATTGCCCGAATCGGGCGTGAGCTTGTCGACAATGGTCTCGTGCATCGCTGGGCTGGCGACGAGCACGGTTTTCTGATCTGTACCTACTGGTTCGTCGAATGCTTGGCACTGGCGGGTGAGATCGATCGCTCGATTGAGCTCTTCGAGCAGACAACGGCCTACGCGAATGATCTGGGGCTTCTGGCTGAAGAGGTTGACCCACGGACTGGCGAGCTGATGGGCAACTTCCCGCAAACCCTCTCGCACGTTGGCCTGATCAATGCTGCCTGGAGAGTCGGTGAGGTACAACGCCGGCAAACTCCCTAGCCAGACAGCGATGATGGTTGTCGGCACGACAGTATTCGACCTACCCATGATGCTGTGCTGTGCTTGCAGAACGTCGGGAATGTCTACGGGGACCTCTGCAATATATTTCCGCTACTGTTCGACGAAAACGTCCCAGGCAGTCGTGAGACATACATGGAGCAGAACACGTATCCGGGATGATGAGAATGCCCCTGCCTGAAGCCCTGGACGCCAAGCTGGTTTCCGGCATCAAGAACGAGCTGCCGTCACGTGGCAAACACTGATTCCAGGAATACCGGATCGAGGTAACCGTTGCTGCGCTCCAGGGTCTCCTGGTTGGAGATCGCACGCGATCCGGTCGCCGCGGCCCAGATGGCCCAGGAGCACCAGGAAACGGCACGCAGGGCAATGAGGCGCTTCATCATGGATAACTGCCGGGTCAGCAGGTCTCGGTCCAGATGTGACCGCTCCGCCAGGTAGCTGTTTATGAAGCGCTCCTCTCCCGCCGGCCGCAATCGCCGCCCCACTGAACGACAGTGCCAGGGCGATGATTCCTACCAGCCCGACGGTGATGTTGATCCGTCTGCCTAACGTTGACGTCTGGCTACGGTCCTCTCTGTTAGCGCCTTTCGGCACGCATTCTTCGATGTGCACGTTCTAAAAGTAGAGCGGTGAAGCGGGGGTTGGATGTGATCGGGCTTACCGATCGCGTAGATCGTCCTGATGGAAATCGCGTCCACTTCTACCAATCTGCCTTTCTGTTGCGTAAGCGAATTCACAGCCAGCGAGCGAGTGTCCAGATAGGATCGAGCGGGAGGTTGGTTCAAATTTTGAACAACCTGCGTTGGACATATCTACGACGTCGGAAAGGGTTTCCAAACTCATGCAACCAGTCGTCATGTACGGCACCGGCTGGTGCCCGGACTGCAAGCGCGCCAAGCAATTTCTCAGTGAGCATCGGATCGAGTTCACCTATGTCGACATTGACGGTGATGCCGACGGACAGGCCCTCGTCGAGCGCTACAACGATGGGAAACAGGTGATCCCGACGCTGGTCTTTGACGACGGTTCTCTGCTCGTCGAACCATCAAACGCAGAACTGGCGGCAAAACTGGGCATCCAGGCAACCGCGCAGCGCAGCTACTATGACCTGATCGTCATCGGCTCAGGCCCGGCTGGACTGACTGCCGCGCTTTACGCTGCCCGCGAAGGGATAGATACCCTGGTCATCGAACGCAGTGGTATCGGAGGACAGGTCGGTATCACTGACCTGCTGGATAACTTTCCGGGCTTCCCGGAGGGCGTGAGCGGTGCGGCGTTCGCCGACCGTTTAATGCAACAGGCCGAGCGATTCGGTGTCGAGATCCTGGCAGCTCAGGAGGTGACGTCACTCGATACTGATGGCGACTGTCGCACCGTGACGGCTGCGGATGGTGGTGTCTATCGCTCCCGCGTGGTCCTGCTTGCGCTCGGTTCAACCTATCGCCGGCTGGGCGTTTCCGGCGAGGACGACTTCATCGGGGCTGGCGTGCATTTCTGCGCCACCTGTGACGGCGCATTCTACCGGGACAGGCAGGTCATGGTCGTCGGCAGCGGTAACTCTGCTGGCGAAGAAGCGATCTACCTGACAAGGTTTGCCAGCCACGTGACTCTCGCCGTCCGTGGAGACGGTCTCAAGGCGAGCAAAGCGGTCGTCGACAAGGTCAAGCGCCATCCCCGGATCACCGTTCAGACAAACGTCGCAGTCAGGGAATTCCATGGTAGCCGGCGACTGGAAACCGTTGTCCTGGAGAACCAGTTAACCAACGAGATCACCGCGCAACTGGTTGGCGGCGTCTTTGTCTTTATTGGCCTCTTGCCCAACACCGGGATCGTCAAGGACATGCTTGACGTCGATGAGCAGGGGTTCATTGTCACCGACGCAGCACTCGAAACCAGCCTTCCAGGCGTGTTCGCGGCTGGTGATTGCCGTCTGGGGAGTACAAAGCAAGCGGCCTCTGCGGCCGGAGAAGGCGCGGCCGCTGCCCTGGCGATCCGGAGATATCTGGAATCATCGTCTGATGCGGTCGCTGATGAGGTGGTCACCAAGCAGGTTGCAACTCCTGTTGAGCAGGTAGCTCATGAACAACTGGTGATGAGTGAAAGTGCGGGCTGATGCCGGCCGACAACCAGATCTATGATCGCCTTGCGGAAACCTGGTGGGATTCGCAAGGGATCCTGCATGTCATCCGCACCGGCCTGAACCCGGTCAGGTTTGGTTACGCACAGCATGTCCTTGAGCGCGAAGGATGGACAGATCTGTCTGGTATACGTGCCCTGGATATCGGGTGTGGGGGAGGGCTGCTTGCCGAGGAGTTTGCCGGTCTCGGGTGCGATGTTGCGGGCATCGACCCTTCACATCCGTCCGTCGAGGTCGCTATAGCGCACGCGCTGCGGTCCGGTCTGTCGATTGACTATTCCGTCGCCGCAGGAGAGGCAATTCCGTTCGCGGATGCGACCTTTGATCTGGTCTACTGCTGTGATGTGCTGGAACATGTCAGTGATGTTGACCGGGTTGTAGCTGAGACAGCGCGGGTGCTGAAGCCGAACGGTCTGTACATCTACGATACGCTAAATCGCACGCTGGCCAGCCGGTTTGTCGCCGTCACCCTGCTCGAACAGTGGTTGGATCTGGCACCTCGGGGCCTGCACGACGCGGACCAGTTCATCCGCCCCAGCGAGCTTCGCCGGATGATGAAGAAGCATGGGTTACAGCACCTGGAAACCAGGGGAATCGTTCCTGGTATTGGCCCGCTCAAAACAGCCCGAGGACTCTGGAATCTCAAGCGCGGGGCGATCACCTATCCTGAGCTCGGCCGTCGGCTCCGGCTGAGAACAGGCTGGAACCAATCCGTCTCTTATATCGGCTATGGCGTGCGGTCAGGTTGAGGGTTAGTGTGAAAGGCAGTAGGCATAGGCCAGCATACCCTCAACGTCACCTTCCCGGTTGAGATGGGCCAGTGCATCAACATGGCGATTGGCACAAGCCCGGCGGCGACGTCCTGCTCGATGTCGATGGTGCCGTGCGCTGTGTCTACCGCAGCAGTGAGCCGGCCAACCGCCCATCGGTTGATGAGATTCTCAATCAGATATCTCCATAGGTCCATCTAGACCTACGGGGTAGTTCGGTTGACGTTCCGGGGCTAGTCGCTCAGGCGAGAGCGTGACCGATGCCAACCGATGAGCAGTAAGCCGAGCGCCATCCCAAAGAAGAATGTATGAGCAACAAACTGAACGACATCGTCAGCCATTGTGAACCATTCGAATGCCGCTGGCGCGATCACGAAGAAGTTAACGATCCATAGGAGGAATCCGAAGATCGTCGTCGCAATCACGAGTACCACAGCGTTAGTCTGCAGCAGCGTCACCGCAGCTATCACCGTACCGGCAATTGCTCCCAAGATGATCGACAGCACCATGTGCACCAGCAGTCCTACAACTCCTGCCGTGAGCAAGGAATAGGACGGTTCCAGCGCCTCTTCGCCTAGCGCAATGGCCCCGATCATACGCAACGGCATAAAGAATCCGTTACCCATGATCCACGCCATGATCACATCAAACATTGCTAAGATCACACCTGCCACGGCGCCCATCAGTGCTCCAGCAGTAACCCAACCTGCGCGTGTTGTATGTTCTCCTGCCAGTTCGGAGGTTTGTGAAACTGTCATGTGGATCTCCTTAATGTACTAGCGTGCCCTTACGGGCTGTCGTCCGCTACCCCTGTACGTATGTCGAAGCAGAGACACATATTTGCACCAGTTCTGCTAATGCAGCGCGGACGAGGAGCGCATACGACTGACACAAGAGGCTTACTATAAGCTATCATAAAATCCTCTCCGTACTTTGACTGTATAGTTGTTTACACTTTCGTGCCGCCACTTCGAGGAGGTGGACTTACTGCCTGAGCCAACCCGTACCAGGAGCGGCTACCGGCTCTACCCCGAGGGTGATGTGACGCGGCTGTCCTTCATTCAGGCCGCAGAGGACTTCGGCTTCACATTAGGCGAGATCCGGGAATTCTGGCCGTGCGGGACCGAGGTGAAGCCCCGTGTCCCTGTGTGCTCACTGTCGTGCGCCAGAAGCTGGCTGACTTGCAGGACCAGCTTCGACGCCTCGAGCGCGTGAGCCATGACCTCGAATCGGTCGCTGACATGGAGGACGCATTGCCTGACGAAACCTTCATCGAGATGAACCCCTACTGCCACGTGATCGAGAATCTTAGGTTTCAGGGCGAAGCAACGCTGCCTCGGTGATACTCAGAACAGAGGAGGACACCGATGGACGCCCCGTATACTGTGGGCGCTCTGGCTCGGCAGGCTGGCGTCACGCCGAAAACCATGCGCTTCTACGAGGCGATAGGCCGTCTCCCAGGCGCGTTCGCGAGGCGATCAGCTATCTGCACGAACCCTCTTCCATGTCACTGCTGTGAGAAGAGTCATGATGAGTTGGTTATCAACTCGCAAGCCCAAGGTTGGTCAGGATCGGTGGGTCGCGGCGAGCTCATGCAGGTCCGTGATCACCAGATCTGGTTCGATGCCCCATGGATCGTACACCGTACCCTGGTTACGTCCTACCCAGATAGCACGTAGTCCGGCCGCTTTTGCACCGATGACGTCCCAAGCGTTGCTGGAGACAAGCCATGTCTCGGCAGGAGAGCGGCCAACGCGTTCTGACAGGTAGCGGTAGACATCCGGACCGGGCTTAAACGTCTGCAGATCGTCAACGCTAACAACATCGTCGAGGTAGCCGAGGATGTTGTTCGACTCAAGCAGTTTGCGAAGTGTTGCCTCGACGCCATTGGAGAAGGCTACCAGCGAGTGTCCTTCTTCTTTAAGCTCTTGCAACGCCGGAATGGTCTCAGGGAACACATCAAGCTGCTGGTATGCCTCCAGTAGCCGATCCTGGTCTGCCTGACTGAGATCAACATCGAGCGCCAGAGCCACATACTGCATGGCCTGACGAGTGCAGACGTTGAAATCCTCGTAGCGTCGCATGAGTCCACGTCGAAACGTGTACTCGATCTGTTTCTCGCGCCACAGCGCCGCGAAACGATCAGCCTGCTCTCCTACAGTCTCTTGGAGATGTGTCGTCATTCCCAGCGGGTCGACCAACGTGCCGTAGACATCAAAGCTCAGTGTTCGTGGATCCATAACCTTCGCTTTCTGTCAGACGTCCTCATCCTCATATTGGCTGGTGTCGGAAGAGGTGGACGACTGATACCGCTTACTCGATTATGTCTGGAAGTGTTGAGAGGTCACGCACAATCGTGGCTGACTTTGCTTCTGGAGGTGCAGGCAGGTCAAGCCGGTTGACCCATACTACCGGCATTCCCACCGCCAATGCGCCACCAACGTCATGCGCTGAACCGGCAACGAACAGCACCTGATCTGGCGACAAGTCCAGCTCGTCTAGAGCGAGTTGGTATGGTCGTGGATCAGGTTTGTAGGCACCCGCGCGTTCCGCGCTTACAACCACGTCGAACGGATTCCCGAGGGAGTTGGCGCCCATGACGGCTAGTGATTCAGGGCAGTTTGTCGCTGTGGCAAGCGGAAGTGCCAGTCGATCGAGCACCGTCGGGACCTCCGGCCACGGAGATAACTCGTCCCACCGCGCCAGGAGCCGTCCAGCAATCTCCGGCGCTAGTCCCACTTCTATCGCACCTCTGGCAATGAGGTCGTCATACGGTTGATATGCTCCCGCGCCAGTGACATGGCGAAGTGCAGCGATGCGCCAATCTTGCCCCCGCCCTTGAGCCCCTCCTTCACTGGCGACCTGCTCCCAGAGGGACCATGAGTCCAGGAGAGCGGTTAGCAGATCAAAGCAGACGGCGCGAACAGCAACTGTTGGAGGCATGACATTCTCCTTATGCAATGGCCGCTTGTGGCCAGCTCGATTCAGAGGTGGAGCGAACGGAAGAGGTTGCGCCCGGCCGAAGAATTGCTGCAATGAGCGTTAGCGCCGAGAACCAGCAGCCAAGCGCGAGTGACTCGTGCGCCATCTATCAGGAACATACCACGCTACCACGCTGGGCTTGACCGTATTCCAGGCGGCCCATCTGCGCGCCAAGCCCCTCTGTGAGCCGGACCAGCTGCACGAAGGCTTACCGTTGCATAAGGTCGACATGCTGACGCCCATCATGAGCGGCGCGCCGAGCATCTTCGTTGACATCGAGCCGGCCCTTGATCTGCGGATGCGCGCTGCGCCAGCACGTACCGCAGGGGCGGGGCCAGCCCGACCTGGAGCAGTTCTTCCACCGCATCGCCGGCGACCTCGGATCAGGCAGTGGATATGGTCTTGCCGAAGGATTTCGGATGCTTCCTCCTACATGAGGTCGATGTGCTGGGGTCACTTTAGCCGAGGTTGACTCGAACCTTGCCGAACGATCGTTGGTTGCGCTTCAAAGCCGTCGTCGCCTCAGCAGCGTCAGGACCGAGTTCGCTCAGGGAAGGCCA